>JBJEMQ010000340.1:0-5737 GCA_051879755.1 Coprococcus sp.
AGTGGATGGCAGCCCATCAGGGAAAAGTAAATGGGCTCATGGTTGGTGTGGGTGCTGGATTTGACTACTATGCGGGGAATATCGAGAGAGCGCCAGAATGGATGCAGAAGAGTAACTTGGAATGGGTGTATCGATTGATTCAGGATCCCAAGAGACTGTTTGGAAGATACTGGCACACGAACACAAAGTTTATTTGGAATGCGATAATAAGGGGAAAGTGAGATGATGGTTGTGGACGATACAAAAAAGCAGAATATCTTGATTGTACACAACTATTACCAGATTCCTGGTGGAGAAGATACAGTTGTAGCCAATGAGAAAAAAATGCTTGAGGAACATGGGCATAAGGTGATTTTATACAGTAGAGATAATGCTGAGTTGAATCAGATGTCGAAGTTGCAAAAGATGGTTCTGCCTGTTACAACTATCTTTAATCCTAGAACATATCGGGAAATCAAAAGACTGATAAGGGAGGAAAACATTGAAATTGTCCATGTCCATAATACTCTCAGTCTGATAAGCCCGGCGGTATATTATGCCGCGAGAGCCATGCAAGTTCCGGTAGTGCAGACAGTGCACAATTTCCGTCTGCTGTGTCCGGGAGCAACTTTTTATCGAGACGGTCATGTATGTGAAGATTGTGTTGAGTATGGACTTATATGCGCTGTGAAGCATAATTGTTATCGTGGAAGTAAGCTTCAGACCTTAGCTTGCGTGATTAACACTTGGTTTCACCGGGTGACTGGAATTTACGGGAAGATAAATTATATTTGTTTGACAGAGTTCAATAGACAGAAGCTATTGAACCTAAAACAGATTAATCGGGAACACGTTTTTGTAAAGCCTAATTTCGTGGAAGGCAATGGTAATTACATTCCCGAAGAACGCCGTGAAAACCAATTTGTATTTGCAGGCAGGTTGGATAAGCTCAAGGGTATTGATATCCTCTTTGAAGCGTGGAAGCACATGGGTGAAGCTGCACCAAAACTGGTTGTCTGCGGCACAGGACCGATGGAAGACTGGTGTAAAGAGTTCATTAGAGAGAATCCGGTGAATATTGAAATGCGTGGGCTTATTTCCAATATAGATGTGTTGAATCTCATTGCAAACAGTAAGGCTCTAGTGCTACCTACACAATGGTATGAAGGTTTCCCGATGAGTATTGTAGAGGCTTTTTCTGTTGGAACACCTGTGTTATGTTCTGATTTAGGCAATGTGGGAAGTATTGTTGTAGAAGGCGTGACAGGTAGAAAGTTTTCACATGGTGCAGCAGATGAAATCATTCAAGCGGTGAGTAAGTGCCACGGTTTATGTAGGAAGACAATGGCTGTATATCAGGATAGATATTCCGAAGAGAAAAACTATGAGATGTTAACTAGAATCTATAGATCAACCTAATGAGTGAAAGGAAATACAAATGCAAGATTCAGAAATACTTTCGCAGGTAGTGAAAATAGTAAAAACCGACAGAAAAACAGCAACACATTTTGCTCTGTGCAATGGTTCTCTCCTGCGGTATTTGGTTGACATGAATGGCGGGAAAAAACGATTGAGCAAGAATATTTCGCCATACTCAAGAAAGCTTGGTTTGCTGATGCGCTTTTTGGAGATGTTACCTTTTTCTGTGTTGGCTCAGCTGGGTTTTGGCTACTTTGTTGAAGCAGCACTCCACGATGAAGTGGAGGAGTACAGGCAGAATACTCAGAAACAACATTGGAACATGATAGTCGGAACTTACGATGAAAAACAGAAAGTTGTTCTTCAGTGCTTCGATCAAGGGGAGTATTCGGTCTATATTAAAGTTGGAAATGCGGCTACGGAAAAAGAGTTGAATGCGGAAATTTCTTTCTTGCGGAATAATAGATGCTACACATCCTTTGATATTCCTCAATTGCTGGATAGTACAAAGAGAGCGGATGGTTCATCATTTAATCTTCTGGTAACGAAAGAGTTTTCTGGGTGCAAGGTTGAACCTATGCTTACCCGGGAGATTGTGGATATCTATCGGGAACTATCAATGGATACGAACGATGGTCTTGCCTTCTCTCATGGAGATTTTGCGCCATGGAATCTGAAAAAGAATCAAGACAGATATACCCTGTTTGATTGGGAACACTGTGGATACCGTATGCCGGGGTTCGATCTGATGCATTATGTGACGATTGTTCAAAGTGTGCTGAATAAAAAAAATCTTTCTGAAGCATTTGATGACGGATTGGAGGAAATTCACGTGTTTCTGCCTGATTTTCAGGTGGAGAAAGAGGATTTTTTGACAGAGTTTAAGAAGTTAAGAACACAAATCACTTGATGAGGATGAAGCAATGAATTGTGCAGAGATTTTTAATTATCTATTTGAATCGTTCAATTCGCAAAATGTTGAATATGTTATTATCCATTCCTATCAAAATTTCCCTAACAGATTCGATTCAGATATCGATACGGCAATCAATGTTCCAAATATTCAAGAAGCAATCAAGCTGCTTGATGATACTTTGGTAGTGACGGGTTGGAGGGTGATTCAGTTTTGGCGGCACGAGTACTATGCGGCAGACTGTGTGATTTCCAATGATGAAGAATTTCTTCAGGTTGATTTTTGTACACATTACGAGAGAGATGGACGTATTGTAATGCCGGTACAGGAGTTTCTGGAAGGCAGAAGAATGTGTAAGAACTTCTATATACCGAAGATTCAAACAGAATTCACGTATATTTTAGTTAAAAAAATCCTGAAAAATTCATTTTCTGATGGTAGCAAGGAGCAATTGACTGCATTGTGGAAAGCAATGAGCGAAGAAGAAAAGCAGGATACAAGGGTAGGACTGAATAAATTCCTTGCGGAAGTCCAGGCTACGGATATTCTCAGGTACATTGAGTCCTCGCAATATCATTTGATTGACTTAGAGAAAGCACATCAGGAACTGAAAAAGAGGACGTCCAATCCCAAGGATAATCTCAACTATAGACTGTTTGATATTAAGCGGAGAATTGAGAGAATCACCCATCCTACAGGATTGTTTATTGTATTATTGGGTGTAGATGGAGCGGGAAAGACGACGATTGCGGAATCTCTCAAAGAGAGATACACCACGGCATTTAGGAGGATAGATCATTATCATTCCAGAGTCCGCGTGTTAAAGGACATTTCTCAGTTAAAAAAAGATGCTAAGCCTGTGGATGCCTCGGACCCCCATGGAAAAAAGCAAAGATCAGGAAAATTGGCATCGGTGGTTAAATTTGGATATTATTTTCTTGATTTTTTAATCGGAAATATAAAGATTACTGTTGCAAAAATCAAGAGCACTCTTGTACTTGTTGAGCGGTATTACTATGACTATTCTATCGATAAGGTACGATACAACTTAATGTTGTCTGATGGATTCCTCTCATTTTTTGGGCATTTTGTTTTAAAGCCAGATGTTATTTTTATTCTGACAGGTGACAGCAAAAGACTGATGGAAAGAAAGCACGAGATTACGATAGATGAAATTGATGAACAGAAGAGAAAGTTATATGACGTGTTCGTCAATAATCCAAAAGCTGTATTTATCGATACTACAGAAGGAACTGTTGACGAATGTGTTGCAAAAATGCTGGAGAAGTGCAATGCAATCATGAGGAATCGAAGAAAATGGTAACAGATAGAATTCGTGTTTTGATGTCTGCGTATGCTTGCGAACCCAATAAAGGCTCTGAACCAGGTGTGGGTTGGAATTGGGCATTACAAATGGCAAAATGGAATGAAGTGTACGTAATTACCCGCGCCAATAACCGGGAAGCGATTGAAGCGTATAAAAATGAACATCCAATGGAACATATTCATTTTTACTATCATGACTGCATCGCATGGAAGAAGAAAATGAAGAAACTGCCCAATGGCATATTTGTTTATTATAAAATGTGGCAAAAAGAGATTTTTCCACTTGCTGAAAAAATTGTAAGGGAAGAAAAGATTGATATCGTACATCATGTCACATTTAACGAGTTTAGGACCCCGGGAAAACTGTACCATCTTCCTGTTCCCTTTGTTTGGGGTCCCATTGGAGGTGGACAGTTCTACAATCCGGTTTTAAAGGATGCCTATTATAAAAAAAAGGACATTCTGAAGGAGTGGTTGAGAAATTTAATCAATAAATGGTACCTGCTGTTTTCTCACGATATCAAAGCAGTTGTCAAGAATGCAGATACAATATTGATCGCAGATCAGTCCACGGAAAAAGTCATGCCTCATACGAGGGCGTATATTCGATTACTGGAAACGGGGTATGATTTAAGTAGAAATGGTGTCAAGTCATACAGCGAAACTGTAGTAATTAGCAGGGATAGACCAATTAGGCTTTTGTGGGTCGGTGGCATCTGGCCTCGAAAAGGTCTGAAAGTTCTGATTGACGCATTACACAGCAGTAAGTTTGAGAATTATTCTCTGGATATTGTTGGTAATGGACAGGACTTCAAAGCTTCTGAGAAGCTTGTGAGAGAATTCGGGCTTGAGTCGAAAGTACATTTCCTAGGGCCATTAAGCTATAATGAAGTGAATAACATGTATGACAATGCAGATGTCTTTGTCTTTACAAGTCTGAGAGATACATCCGGAAATGTGGTTTTAGAGGCAATGTCCCACGGCCTTCCGGTTATTGCGATCAACCATCATGGTGTTGGGGAAATCGTTACGGAGGAGACGGGTATCCGGATCGATCCCATTTCCTATAATTCTTTAAAACGCGGCTTTGCCGAAGCGATCGAACGGTACGCAAAGGAACCCCAGTTGATGAAACAGCATGGTTTATCTGGTCGCAAACGATTGGAAGAGTGCTACTCATGGGAGCATAATGCGAAGGTTTTACAAAACATTTACGAAGGAATAGCTGAAAAAAGCGATATATATAGAAAAAGGTGAGAATATGAGTAAAATGGGGAGAGCAGCGCTCGCTGTCTATTACCTGATTGGCAGATTTCTGCCGAAGTACCCAGTTCCAGGATATATGTTTGCCTATAGATTTCGGTATTTCCTGTGTAAGCACATATTTGCGTCCATCGGTGACAACGTGCTGATAAAAAGAAATGCATATTTCGGAGACGGTTCTAAAATAAGAATCGGAAACAATTCCCAGATTGGTATCAACTCGATTTTGGACAATGATGTGATTATTGGTGATGATGTAACCATGGGACCGGATGTGATCATCTATACATCATCCCATGGATATAAGGATCTGGGAATCCCGATCAACAAGCAGGGTGAAAAGCCTCACAGACAGGTGACAATTGGAAACAATGTCTGGATTGGGGCCCGGTGCATTATTCTGCCAGGCGTTACGATTGGTGATAATGCAATAATCGGGGCGAATACGGTTGTTACAAAGGATGTTCCCCCCAATGCTGTGTTCTGCGGAGCGGCAGGAAAAGTAATAAGAATCAGAGATTAAAAATTTGTCAAAACTGGGGAACGTGAATCAAAAATAAGTGTCATAGAATCGATCTGTTGAAAACGTCATAAGATGGAGGGTTATACGTATAGATGATAGCAGAAATTTTGTTTTTTGCCACTGTACTCATGTATCTAGTATTTGGTAAAAAAAGAGGAGGATCTGTTTCGGAAAGCCTCAGGGACCCGCTTTATATGGCATGGTTTTTGATGAGTTTAAGTGTTTTTAATTATACTCCCTCAGTTCTACAATACATTATTAGAGCAGGCACAATTTCATTTAGTTTGATTGCAATAAAAGTTCGGACAAATAAG
>JBJEMQ010000341.1:0-5737 GCA_051879755.1 Coprococcus sp.
GAGATGTATAGAACAGTTACAATGAACCAGATTGGAGAACAGCACATTGGTCAAACTTTACAGGTTGCAGGCTGGGTAGAGAATATCCGTGACCATGGCGGAGTATCATTTATCGACCTTAGGGATATGTATGGTGTATTGCAGGTCGTACTTCGTGATACAAGTCTTCTGGATGGAATTACAAAGGAAATGTGTATTTCAATCGAAGGACCTGTTGAGAAAAGAGATGAGGAGACATATAATCCAAAGATTCCTACAGGAACAATTGAGTTAGAGGCTAAGAAAATAGATGTACTTGGAAAAGTATACAGCCAGTTGCCATTTGAAATTATGACTTCCAAAGAGACAAGAGAAGATGTAAGACTTAAGTATCGTTATCTTGATCTTAGAAATGCAAAGGTAAAGGATAATATCATTTTCCGTTCACAGGTAATAAGCTTCTTAAGACAGAAAATGACAGAGATGGGATTTTTGGAAATCCAGACACCAATCCTTTGTGCATCTTCACCGGAGGGAGCAAGAGATTATATCGTTCCTTCAAGAAGATATAAGGGAAAATTCTATGCACTGCCACAGGCACCACAGCAGTATAAGCAGCTTCTTATGGTATCCGGATTTGATAAGTATTTCCAGATAGCACCTTGCTTCCGTGATGAGGATGCAAGAGCAGACCGTTCACCGGGAGAGTTCTATCAGCTTGACTTTGAAATGAGCTTTGCTACACAGGAGGATGTTTTCCGTGTTGGTGAAGAAGTATTGTCAGCTACCTTTGAAGAATATGCGCCGGAAGGCTATGAGGTTACTAAGGCTCCTTATCCTATAATCAGCTACAAGCAGGCAATGCTTGAGTTCGGTACAGATAAGCCTGACCTTCGTAATCCATTAAGAATTATGGATGTTACAGATTTCTTCCAGAAATGTACATTCAAACCATTTATAGGAAGAACAATAAGAGCAATCAAAGTTCATGCAGATATGTCAAAGGGCTTCCATGAAAAACTGCTTAAGTTCGCTACAGACATGGGTATGGGTGGACTTGGATATCTTGAAGTTGCAGAAGATATGTCATATAAGGGACCTATTGATAAGTTCATTCCGGCTGAGTTAAAGCCACAGCTTGCAGAGCTTGCAGGGCTTGTAGCAGGAGACACAATTTTCTTTATTGCAGATAAAGAGGATAAGGCTAATTACTATGCAGGACAGCTTCGTATTGAACTGGGTAACAGACTTGATATCTGTGAGAAGAATGCATATCGCTTCTGTTATATAAATGATTTCCCTATGTATGAACTTGATCCTGAGACTAAGAAGATTGGATTTACACATAATCCATTCTCTATGCCACAGGGAGGTCTTGAGGCATTACAGACAAAAGACCCTCTTGATATATTGGCATATCAGTATGATATTGTATGTAATGGTGTTGAACTTTCATCAGGTGCTGTTAGAAACCATGATATGGAGATAATGGTTAAGGCATTTGAGATTGCAGGCTATGATGAAGAAACACTTAAGACAAAGTTCGGAGCACTGTATCAGGCATTCCAGTTTGGAGCACCACCACATGCAGGAATGGCTCCTGGAGTTGACAGAATGATAATGCTTCTTCGCAATGAGGAGAATATCAGAGAGGTAATAGCATTCCCTATGAGTGGTTCTGCACAGGATCTGATGTGCGGTGCACCTAATGATGTTACAGAACAGCAGCTTAGAGAAGTTCATATCAAAGTTAGGGACTAGTACATCGATTTCTAAATAACTACACCATGGAACTTGCCTGTTTTTCCAATTGCATCATTCCAAAAGCCTCGACGTAGCCCGCTACGCCTACGTTTTTGGAACAATGCCCTTGAAAAAACATTCTACGTTCCATGGTGCAGTTATTTAAGAAACGCTGTACTAATGTGGAAAAGGCATAGTTATTTATAGAAAGGATATGGTGCTTGGCATGGCAAATATTATTTCAGATGAAACAATTGATTATGTAGGAATCCTTGCAAAGCTTGAACTTTCTGACGAAGAGAAGGAGCAGGCTAAGAAGGATATGGGCAGAATGTTAGACTATATTGATAAGCTTAATGAGCTTGATACCACAGGGATTGAGCCGATGTCACATGTATTTCCTGTACAAAATGTGTTCCGTGAGGACGTTGTGACAAATGGTGATGAAAGCGAGAAGACACTTAAAAATGCACCGGGTGAGAAGGACAATATGTTCATGGTTCCAAGGACTTTTGAATAAACTGTATCTTCATACAGAAAAGAGGTAGATTATGGATATTTTATCGCTTACTGCTGTGGAACTGGCCGCAGCAATTAAGGCTGGAGAAGTAAGTGCTGTAGATGCGATGAAAGCAGTACTTGACAGGATAGACCAGACAGAAAAAGAAATCAATGCTTATGTGACTATTGATAAGGAGACTGCGCTAAAAAAGGCAGAAGAGGCACAGAAAAAGATAGAGGCAGGAGAACTTACAGGTCCGCTTGCGGGAGTGCCGGTAGCTATCAAAGATAACATGTGTACTGAAGGAATGCTGACAACATGTTCTTCTAAGATACTTGGTAATTTCATTCCTACATTTTCGGCAGAAGCAGTTATCAATCTGGAGAAGGCAGGAGCAGTTATCATTGGAAAGACCAATATGGATGAGTTTGCAATGGGCTCTACAACAGAGACATCTGCTTTTGGTGAGACTAAGAATCCATGGAACACAGAGCATGTTCCGGGTGGTTCATCAGGCGGTTCTGCAGCAGCAGTCGCAGCAAATGAATGCTTCTTTGCATTAGGTTCAGATACAGGTGGATCTATCAGACAGCCGGCTTCTTTCTGCGGTGTTGTCGGATTAAAGCCAACTTATGGTACTGTATCAAGATATGGACTTATTGCTTATGGTTCATCACTTGACCAGATAGGACCTTTGACAAAGGACGTTACAGATTGTGCAACTGTAATGGAGATAATAGCTTCTCATGATGCGAAGGATTCAACCTCAGTCGACAGGAATAATGATCCGGTTGCAGGTGGAAAGGGAACTGATTTTACAAAAGCACTTGTAAAAGACGTTAAAGGCATGAAAATTGGTATCCCAAGAGATTATTTCGGAGAGGGACTTGACAGCGAGGTAAAGGATGCAGTTCTTGCAGCAGCAAAGACTCTTGAGAAAGAGGGAGCTATAGTTGAAGAGTTCGACCTTAGCCTTGTTGAATATGCAATACCTACTTATTATACAATTGCAGCAGCAGAGGCAAGTTCAAATCTCGAGCGTTTTGACGGAATCAAATATGGTTATCGTGCTGAGGAATTTGAAGGACTTCATAACATGTATAAGAAGACACGTTCAGAGGGATTTGGTCCTGAGGTAAAACGTCGTATTATGCTTGGTTCTTTCGTGCTTAGTTCAGGTTATTATGATGCATATTATCTGAAGGCTCTCAGAGTAAAGGCAATGCTAAAAAAAGCATTTGATGAAGCATTTGCAAAGTATGACATTATACTTGGACCGGTTGCACCAACTACTGCACCAAAGCTTGGTTCAAGCCTTTCAGACCCTATTAAGATGTATCTTGGTGATATATATACTATATCTGTCAATCTTGCAGGACTTCCCGGAATATCAATTCCATGCGGAAAAGATTCAAGCGGTCTTCCTATAGGATTACAGCTTATAGCTAACAGCTTTGAAGAGAAGAAACTTATTCAGGCAGCATACACTTATGAACAGATAAGAGGAGACTTTGGATCTCCTGCAATTTCATAAAGAAAGGCATGGTAATTATATGGCAAAACAGTATGAAACAGTCATCGGTCTTGAAGTTCATGTAGAGCTTGCAACTAAGACAAAAATTTTCTGTGGATGCTCAACAGCTTTCGGAGGAGCGCCCAATACACATACATGTCCGGTCTGCACAGGAATGCCAGGTTCCCTTCCTGTTCTTAATAAACAGGTTGTAGAGTATGCTGTTGCAGTAGGACTTGCAACAAACTGTGATATTACACAGTATTGTAAATTTGACAGAAAGAATTATTTTTATCCTGATAACCCACAGAACTATCAGATAAGCCAGTTATATCTTCCTATCTGCCGTAATGGTCATGTGGATATTGAAACGGAAAATGGTAAGAAATCTATCGGAATACATGAAATCCACATGGAAGAGGATGCAGGAAAGCTTATCCATGATGAGTGGGAAGACTGCTCACTTGTAGATTATAATCGTTCAGGAGTTCCGCTCATCGAGATAGTATCAGAGCCGGATATGAGAAGTGCTGAGGAAGTAATTGCATACCTTGAAAAGCTTCGTATGACAGTACAGTATCTTGGTGCGTCAGACTGTAAGTTAAATGAGGGTTCTATGCGTGCTGATGTTAACCTGTCTGTACGTGAGGTAGGCGCTAAGGAATTTGGTACAAGAACAGAGATGAAGAATCTTAACTCATTTAGGGCAATACAGCATGCTATTGAGGGCGAAAGAGCACGTCAGATAGATCTTCTTGAATCTGGACAGGAGGTAATCCAGGAGACACGTCGCTGGGATGATGCAAAAGAGTATTCCTATGCAATGCGTTCAAAAGAGGATGCACAGGATTATCGTTATTTCCCTGATCCTGATCTTGTTCCTGTATATATCAGTGATGAATGGCTTGATGAGATCAGGGCAAAGCAGCCTGAGTTCAGAGAAGCTAAGATGGCAAGATATAAGGAAGAGTTTGATATTCCGGAATATGATATAGGAATTATTACCGATTCAAAGCACATGGCTGACCTGTTTGAAGAGACAACAGCAATATGTAAGCAGCCAAAGAAGGTATCAAACTGGCTTATGGGAGAAACACTTCGCCTGTTAAAGGAAAAGAGCATGGACCCGGAAGATATTGTGTTCTCGCCTGAGAATCTTGCAAAGCTCATTGCACTTGTAGACAGCAAGGCAATCAATTCATCAGTGGCAAAGGAAGTCTTTGAGGTAATGTTTGATAATAATATCGATCCTGAAAAATATGTTGAAGAGAAGGGCTTAAAGACAGTCAATGATGAGGGTGCATTAAGAAAGACTATTGAAGATGTTATTGCAGCTAATCCACAGTCTGTAAATGATTATCACAATGGTAAGGATAAGGCAATAGGATTCCTTGTAGGACAGACAATGAAGGCTATGAAGGGTAAGGCTGACCCAGGCATGGTAAATAAGATTTTGAAAGAGTTATTATAGAATTCAAGTAACAATAAAAGCTTCTGCAGTCATGCAGGAGCTTTTTGTGTGATAGGAAATTGCGACAATGTAGTTTAAGTAGAGTGTCGCTGCCGAGCGACAGTTTTTTTAGTAAAAAATAGATTCTTTTAATTTCTGTCCCGTAGGAGTAGCTGCAATTCCACCAAGCGCAGTTTCTTTTAATTCTATTGGAAGTTGTCTGCCTGTTTTATACATGGCTTCAATTACTTCATCTGCAGGAATTACGGCATTCATGCCACCAAGTGCCAAATCAGCACTTAACAGGGCGTTGACAGCCTGGGAGGCATTGCGTTGTGCACATGGAAGCTGAACAAGGCCTGCTACCGGATCACATACAAGTCCCATACAATTCATCAGTACGAGTGAAATTGCAGTCTGTATCATATCCGGTGTGCCGCCTCTCATCTCTACTACAGCAGCAGAAGCCATTGCTGCGGCTACACCGCATTCTGCCTGGCAACCGCCTTCGGCGCCGGCTACGGTAGCATTTTGCATGATTATGGCGCCT
>JBJEMQ010000342.1:0-5728 GCA_051879755.1 Coprococcus sp.
TTCTTGATAAAAACTTTTCTGGTTGTATATAAGAATGGTATTTTCTGGTTGGAAATGGATATTGGTAATTTTGCATAAAGAAATGCAGGCGGATGCCTGCATTTTCTATGTAATAGTAATAAAAAGTAAAAAGTAAGTAATAATTACTAAAAGTGAATATCAATACTGTGCATTTTTAAAGTTGACAATTTTCTTATAGAATAATATATTTGTATAGGTGTCTGGCACGATAGAAGAGGATTCCTAATGAGGGGTCAGTAAAATTGTGCCAGACACTTTTAGTATATTGAGCAGGTGTCAGAGTAATCCAATTAATATATGAAATATGAGTTATTTTGGGATTTGGTTAAAAAGACAAAATAAGACACATAAATCTGCTCTAAATAGTCAAGATGCATTTGAAATTATTTGAGTATATATAAAAGTGTGCATGTTTGACAAAATGAAAAATTAGTTTTGGCAAATATTGCGTCTTTACTTTTTGAAACTGTTTTGCTACTATAAGTGACAGAAAGTGACAAGTTCTTAAAAGAACATAAGATGTAATAGGTTCTTGGAAGAACATTATAATTGACAATTACTTTTATTTTGATATATGGAGGGTTCCCATATGCATGATATTCGTAGAAATCCCTTTATACGAAGTAATGTAACCCCATAACCCCAAACCCCAAGGAATCCTCCACTCCCCCCTCTTATTCTTGGAAGGTGTATGCGATAGATTATATTCGTTTGAATATAATATTTGAGCATACACCTTCTTCAGTTAATTGGTTTTTCTGATGTGTCGATATAAATCCACCCTATAAGTGAGGTATTAGTTTTAAGAAATCCTATCATATTTTTAATAAAAGTGATAGGATAATTATATTGGTAAATTATACTATTAGTAGAATTCTAAGGGGGTAAATATGGATAAAAGGATATATGAAGAAAAAAATAGTGTGTATACGGATGATGAAGATTGGGATGTATCAGATATAAATACTATAGGATTTAACATAAAGGATATAAGAAAGAATCGAAGGTCGGAAAAATTTACTGTAAAATATATGGTATCAGAAATTAATAAGCTGTTGCCGGGAGATGCCCAGATTACGGAAGGATTATATTATAAATGGGAAAGCGAGGAGCGTATTCCCACAGCAAAACACATACCTGCTATTGCTAAAGTGCTTGGAGTTACGGAAACCACTTTGTTTCATTGGCAGGAGCATAAGAGAAATATGAATAAGCTTGAATTTAAGGATTTTAGTGAAGAGCTCATGTCACTTGATGCGAAGAGACTGGATAGCCTGATGTGGATAGGGATGAATTGGGGTGGAGATACCGCAGCACTTATAGAATTTGCCCTGCTTTATGCAAAGCTTTCTATTGCAGACAGGAGAGATATAGCGTCCTTTGGGATAAGGCTTTATGACATATGCAAAAAAGAGGGACGATTAAAAGCTGAGTATCCGGAGCCTGATAATGATTATTTGAGAGATGCTCTTTTGAAGCTGTGGTATATGGAAAATTGTAATTAATTGACACTTTTTGTTTCTTTGATATACTTGTTATATACTTATGATTTGACGCAGAATATTCGTGACAGAAATATTAGAATGAGAATATGGGCAAAAACGGATGTACATTCTGCTGCAAGGACGGAAAAACGTTATTGATTTTATCAGATAGAAGGAGGATGTTATAAGAATGAAGAAGATTACAAATGATGTATTTTATGTAGGTGTTGATGACAAGAATATAGATTTATTCGAAAATCAATATGTTGTTCCAAATGGTATGGCATATAATTCATATGTCATCATGGACGAGAAGATTGCTATTATGGATATGGTAGATGCAAAGTGTGCAAATGAGTGGTTTGCAAATGTAGATGAGGTGCTTGCCGGAAAACAGCCTGATTATCTGATTATCTCTCATCTTGAACCAGACCATTCTGCAAATCTTGGTGAAGTTATCGAGAAATATCCTGATATTAAGCTTGTGTCGAATGCAAAGCTGTTCAGTATGCTTCCTAATTTCTTTGATGCTTCTGTAGAGGGAAGATGTGTGACTGTAGCAGAGGGGGAGACTCTTGAGCTTGGTTCACATACATTAAAATTCCTGATGGCACCTATGGTTCACTGGCCGGAAGTAATGGTTACATATGAGCAGACGGATAAGATACTTTTCTCAGCTGATGCATTTGGCAAGTTTGGTACACTAGATACCGATGAGGATTGGGCTTGTGAGGCGAGAAGATACTACTTTAATATAGTAGGTAAGTATGGCATGCCTGTTCAGGCACTTCTTAAAAAGGCATCAGCGTTGGATATACAGAAGATATGTGCTCTTCATGGACCTATTCTTGAGGAAGATCTTGGATACTATGTTGGTAAATACCAGACATGGAGCAGCTATGAACCTGAGGATTCAGGTATCTTCATTGCATATTGTTCACTTCATGGAAATACAGAAAAAGCAGCAAGAAAGCTTGCTTCTATATTAGAGGAAAAGGGTGCAGAAAAGGTAAGTATAGCAGATTTGTCAAGAGAAGATATGGCAGAGTGCATAGAGGATGCTTTCAGATATGACAGAATGGTTCTTGCTGCACCTACTTATGATGGCGGAATAATGCCTGTTATGGCAGATTTTATAAATCATCTTAAGAGCAAGGCATACCAGAAGAGAAAGATAGCATTTATAGAGAACGGTTCGTGGGCTCCTATGGCAGGAAAGCTGATGAAAGAGCAGATGGCAGCATGCAAGGATGTTGAGATAATAGATGATGTTGTTACCATTAAGTCAGCATTTAAGAATAGTGATGTAGAAAAGCTTGAAGTATTGGCTGATAAACTTTTATAATTTGGCGCAGAACATTCGTGACTTGCGTCATATGGGACATATGCCCTGCATAGACTGTATAGACAACTTTCAGGAGATGCTTGTGAGAGAGTATATAGAGGAGCGGGCAGAAGAGATAGGAACATATATTGTGGAAAGCGGGGCAACAGTGAGGCAGACAGCAAAGAAATTCGGAGTAAGCAAAAGTACGGTACATAAGGATATAACGGAAAGGCTGATTAAGGTAAATCCTATGCTGGCAGCCAGAACCCGGGTTGTGCTTGATTTAAATAAAGCGGAGCGCCATATAAGGGGAGGTATGGCAACGAAGGAGAAGTATCAGCACCAGATATAGAAAAGGAAATGCGGTTGTAAATGTTATGCATCTAATATGTATAAATATTTGCAATCGCATTTTTGAATTCTGCCAAGGCGAAAAAAGCAATGTGCATTTGGGCAAGATATGTTGAGATAATGGCAACTTACGTTAATGTGTCTTTTTTTTCAGCAACTTTTTTGTTACTTTTGTATTACCAAAAGACAAAGGAGAAAGACATGTTAAATTGCAAGAATGTATTTAAAAGTTATAATGATAAAACAGTATTAAAAGGGATTAATTTAGATATTTGTGAAGGTCATATATTTGGTCTGCTTGGTCCGTCCGGTGCCGGTAAAACAACATTAATTAAAATCTTAACGGGTCAGCTTAAGTTTGACAGTGGTGAAGTAAAAGTATTTGGAAAAAAAGTAAATAAGTTAACTGGTGAAGATAAAAAGAAAATTGGTATTATGATGGATCAGTTTGGCGTATATGAAAGATTATCCTGTGCGGACAATTTAAAAATTTTTGCAGATATTTATGGAATACCATACACAAAAGTTAATGAAATATTAGAATATGTTGGATTGGGTGATGCAAGTAAAAAATCTGCTTCAAATCTGTCAAAGGGTATGGAAGCAAGACTACGACTCGCAAGAGTTTTTATGCATAGTCCTAAAATAATATTTCTCGATGAACCAACAAGTGGTTTAGATCCAAAGTCTATGATTGCAATTCACAAACTTATTCTGGAAAAGAAAAAAGAAGGGTGTACAATTTTTCTTACTACTCATAGTATGGAAGAGGCTTCAACTTTATGTGATACAGTAGCACTCTTAAATGAAGGAATCATAGTTGAGGTAGGAACGCCAAAGGAGATTTGTCGAAAGTATAATCATAATAAAAAAATAGTTATGCATTTGTTGTCTGGTGAGGATATTGAAGTATCACATGACAAGAATTCTGCCGAAAAAATATATGAGCTATTTTTGGCTGAAAAGGTGGAAACAATTCACTCATCGGAACCGAACTTAGAAACTGTATTTTTGGAGATTACCGGAAGAAATTTGGAGGAAGAATAAATGCGTAACAGTATGATTATTATAAAAAAGCAAATAAAAGATACTTTAAAAAATAAGACGATTTTAATTCAGTTCATTTTGTTCCCAATTATGACGCTTGTTATGGAGAATGTAATTAATCTGGAGGGAATGCCAGAATTGTTTTTTACCAAGTTATTTTCTATAATGTATATAGGAATGGCTCCACTCACGTCCGTGTCTGCTATTATTTCAGAGGAGAAGGAAAAGAATACATTAAGAGTTCTTATGATGGTAAATGTTAAGCCATTGCAATATTTGCTAGGCGTTGGAATATATGTATGGACAATTTGTATGATGGGAGCAGGTGTAATGTCTATCGGTCTAGAGGGAAAAGATATTATAACCTATTTTTGCTTTATGGGAATAGGCTTTATTATATCTATTATTGCTGGAGCATGCATTGGAATACTTTCAAAGAATCAGATGAGTGCCACTTCAATTGTTATGCCGGTGATGATGATACTTTCTTTTGCTCCCATGCTTGCAATGTTTAATGATACGATTAAAAAGTTCGCAAAGATATTTTATACGCAACAGTTAAAACTGTGCATGGATGAATTGTCGTTTGAAAATGTTTCTATGGAGGCATTCTTGATTATTGCCGTAAACGCGATTATACTCATTGCTATTTTTGCGGTAACATATAAAAGAAAAGGGTTGGAATAAATGAAAATAGAAATAGACATTAATGAAGAATATTCAGATTTGTCAATTCAAATAAAGGCACCGAGAATTTCCAAAGAAATTGAAAAAATGATTTCTATGATGCGTATGATTAATATGCAGTTTGTAGTCAAAAGAGATGATGAAACATATCTTTTAGATATAGATAAGATATTATATATAGAGGCTGTAGAAAGAAATACGTTTGTTTATACGGAAGATGCTTCATATGAATCAGATTTAAGACTTTATGAAATTGAACAACAATTATTGGAACAAAATTTTATACGTATCAGCAAACAATGTATCATAAATCTGCGAAAGGTTAAGTGCCTAAAGGCAGAGATAAACAGAAAGATACGGATAACGCTTGTAAATAATGAGCAGATTATCGTATCTAGAAAATATGCTGATGAGCTTAGAAAGAGATTAGGTGTGAAATAATGGAAGAGAATAAATCAATATTTAGTTATATAACACAGTTGTTTGCAACATATGGACTTATTGTAGTAATCTTTATGATATTTGGAAGTGTTATTGGTGATTTGGCAAGTGAGCATTCTACATTGTTTTCAATGAAAAATGCAGGGTTTTCCATTAGTACGCTTGCTCAATTATTCTTACTTGCGCTTGTTATAACGGTGACTCAGATTGTGTTTTTGACAGATAAATGGATTAAGAATATGAGTATGGTTATACGATATACTTTGTTCTTTGGAATTATTGCTGCCATGATGATATTATTTTCAATTGTGTTTGCTTGGTTTCCAATTAATCAAGTAGAAGCTTGGCTTGGATTTTTTATTTCATTCCT
>JBJEMQ010000343.1:0-5694 GCA_051879755.1 Coprococcus sp.
GAGCTTCCTATAAAGATGAATAAACAGGGAGAAATGGAATTTACTATAAGCGGCTCTACACTTAATACATTCCTTATAAATGTTTATGGAGTAAGTTCTGTAGATTTACTTAAGGATGAAGAAAAAAATGCCACTGCAAGACAGGTATTTGATTATATGAGAGGTCCTGATTTATTTAATATATCAGAAATTTATTCTGATGAATATGCACTGAAAATCTTATCAGTAAGATATGAGATATGGCTTAATCGTTTTCAACAATATATGTCTGTTGTCATTGCTTCTGATGTAAGTGAGGAATCATATGCAGCCATAATGGAAAATTCAGATGAGCTTCTTGGCATGAATGTAAATGTGGAATCCATAAGAGTATATAATGATGCAGTATATTTTTCTCATATTATAGGATATATCGGCAACATATCTACTGAAGAGCTCGAAGAGTATAATAATAATCTCGATAAAGACTCTCAATACAATTCAAATGATATGGTGGGTAAAATGGGACTTGAAAAGCAGTTTGAATCTGAGCTCAGAGGTATGGACGGATATCAGAAAATGTATGTAGATAATATGGGAAAGGTACTTGAGGTTATTGAATCCAATGACTCAAGAGCCGGGAACGATATATACTTGACTATAGACAGTGACCTTCAGAAATACTGTTATAATGCACTCGAACGCGAACTTGCAAATATTATATTATCCCATATGGTCAATACAACTTCGTCAACAGACTATGAAGATATAACCATTATAGATATATATAATTCTTTGTTCGACAACAACATAATAAGTATCTCACAATTAAACGATGCTGCAGCTACAGAAAATGAAAAGCAGGTATATAATACTTTCCTAAATGCAAAGAAATATACTCTGTCACAGCTTGATGATATACTTAATGTATCACATACACCACTATATCAATTATCAGCAGAATATCAGGATTACATGGAATTCATCTGTGAAACATTAAGTAAAAACAATATATATGATACATCTGTTTTAGATAAGGACAATGATGCAACTTATAAAGCTTATATTGCAAATGAAATATCCCTTTGCGAATTTTTGAAATATGCAATAAGCAAAGGTGCAATAAATCTAGACAGTATATCTACAGAAAGCGATTATTATGATACCGACGAAATATATGACGTTGTTACAGCATATATTCTTGAAGAATTTGAAAAAGATACAAGCTTCGACAAACATGTATTCAAATATATGTTATTATCAGGTGAAATTACAGGAGCACAGGTAATTAACCTGTTATTCGACCAGGGTGTACTTAATACTGCAACAGACGAGGATTATGAAGAATTTTCCGCAGGAGTCATAAGCAATTATGAATTTATGTACAGAAAAATCAAAAAACTGGAAATAACACCTGCCATGATGGCTCTCGACCCATGCTCCGGCTCTATTGTTGTAACAGATCCCGATACAGGCGATGTAAAGGCACTTGTTGTTTATCCCGGATATGACAATAATAGACTTACAAATGAAATAGACGAAGAATATTATAAAAAGGTTACAGAGGATAAAACTACTCCTATGTACAATAGAGCAACCATGCAACGTACAGCCCCGGGTTCTACCTTTAAGCCACTGTCTACAGTAGCAGGACTCAGTGAAAATGTTATTTCACTTGGTTCGGTTATACAAACAACCGGCTCATTTGATAAGATAACGCCATCACCTCATTGCTGGATATATCCGGGTTCTCATGGAACCATAGGAATAGCATCTGCTATTGAGAACTCCTGTAACTGCTTTTTCTATGAAGTAGGCTACAGACTGGCAACTGACGGAAACGGAGAATACAATGATAAGCAGGGTATAGACAAGCTTAAAAAATATGCATCCTTGTTTGGTTTTGATGCTGTCTCCGGCATAGAGCTTCCTGAACTGGAGCCTCAGATTTCTGACAATGATATTGTACGTTCTTCTATAGGACAGGGTACTAATAATTATACACCTGTCCAGCTCGCAAAATATGTAACAACAATAGCAAACGAAGGTACATGCTATGATTTGAGTATAATTAATCAAATTAAAGATATTGATGGAAATATTGTAAAAAGTGGAGAAAACAGTATTCATAGTACTGTTGAGCTGTCAGACAGTGAGTGGAATACAATTAAGCAGGGAATGAGACAGGTTGTTTCAAATCATACAGCATCTACAGCATTAATTAACCAGATTAATGTAAATGTAGCAGGAAAAACCGGTACTGCACAGGAAGATAAAACAAGACCTGACCATGGATTGTTTATATCCTTTGCTCCATATGAGGATCCCGAAGTAAGTGTAACATGTGTTATACCGCATGGATACTCTTCAGGTAATGCAGAAGAGCTTGCTGCTATGGTATATGCATATATGTATGACCCTGAAGCACTTAATACAACGGAAATAACCGGAAATAATCAGGTTTCAGATTAATTATAAATGTACAAGAGATATATCACTTTATTCTTAAGTGTCAGTAACATATGACATAGCCAATAAATATGGGTTATATAAAAAGGAGTAAATGATATGGCAGCTGATGTAATTATAAAAGCAAACAGTCAGGGAATCGTGGTAGTATCTGACAGCACACTTTCTTATGACAGTATGGTCTCTGCTGTAAAAAACAAATTCAGACAATGTACAGCAATATTTAAAGACAGTTGCGATATGCCTGTTACAGTTAAGGGACCAAACCTTACAGACGAGGAATACAGAGAGCTTTTAGAACAGCTAAACTGTATCGAAGGTATAAAAACACATTTTACGGAAGCAAAAAAAGAAAAGACAGCATTACCTGCGAAATATATTTCTGCGCCACATATTGCATCTTTCTGCAAAGAAGAAATAACTACTAATGACGCAATTATGCCGATTACCGAATTAAATATTCCCGGCAACTATATATTTAAAGGAACTATACGTTCAGGAGAAGAACTGTCTATTAAAAGCAGCGTAATAATTATGGGTAATGTTGAAAAAAATGCAGCCGTAATATCAGGAGGAAATATAATTGTCCTTGGTAAGCTTTTGGGACAAGCCATAGCAGGAAAGACCAAAAGCACAAACAGATTTATAATGGCTCTTTCTATGAAGCCTGAATATATACAAATTGGAAATATCAGTCAGACATTTTCAAGACAGGACAATAAAAAAAACGCATCAGATGAACCGGTAATTGCTTATCGAAGTGGAAATACCATACTACTGGAGCGATTATCTCCCGAAACAAACATAAGCCAAATATATTAATTTACAGAAGATAGTTTCTTTTTCGCATTCATTTCACGACTTAAGTCACGAATGTTCTGTGAAAAATCATCAAATCATATTTTCTGGAGGTATTATATTATGAGCGAGGTCATCGTTGTTACATCAGGAAAAGGCGGTGTAGGTAAGACCACTACATCAGCAAACATAGGAACAGGTCTTGCAGCTCTGAAGAAGCGGGTTGTACTTATTGATACAGATATAGGACTTCGTAATCTGGACGTGGTCATGGGACTTGAAAACCGTATAGTCTATAATCTTGTAGATGTAATTGAAGGTAATTGCAGATATAAGCAGGCTCTGATAAAAGACAGAAGTGGTAATGAACTTTATCTTATGCCATGTGCCCAGACAAGAGACAAAACAAGTGTCAGTCCCGAACAGGTTATTAAACTGGTAGAAGAGTTAAAACCGGAATTTGACTACATAGTAATTGATTGTCCGGCAGGAATAGAGCAGGGGTTTAAAAATGCTATTGCTGCTGCCGATAGAGCAATTATAGTTACTACACCGGAAGTATCTGCTATAAGAGATGCTGACAGAGTAATTGGACTACTTGAAGCCAATGGTATAGAAAAACTTGATATGATAGTAAATAAAGTCAGATTTGATATGGTAAAACGTGGCGATATGATGTCCGTCGATGATGTAGTTGATATACTTGCAGTAAATCTTCTGGGAGTAATACCTGATGATGAACAGATAGTTATATCCAGTAATAAAGGTGAACCATTAGCAGGAGGAAATACAACCTCAGGTAATGCATATTTAAATATATGCAAACGAATACTTGGAGAAGAGCTTCCTGTACATGACTATATAGATGTTGTGAAACGCCGCCCGTTTATCAAGCTGTTTCGCAGAAAACATGCATAAATAAAAGGGGGGACGTCACATGAACGCTATATGTATGAACAATACAAGTAACTATGCAAAAAACAGACTTATGAATATACTTATATCTGACAGAATAGGCTGTACGCCTGAGATAATAAGTGAGCTTAAAAACAGTATATCAAGAACCTTAAACAGCTATCTTGATATTGAGCCTTCAGGTATAGATATACAGATAAATGAAAGAATACTGCTTGCCACAGTACCTATTTCTAATATATACAAAAAGAAAGATAATGAGAAGTGTGAATCAAATGGAAATAGAAGAGAAGAAATACAGACTGATTAATTACAATTTCAAACTGGTTATTCTTGTAATCGCTGCCATGATTATGGGAAGTGTTATTATTATAAGTGTGGAGCCTGAAAAATTAAACAAACAGATTATAGGTGTTTGTGCATGTATAATAGGTATGATTATTGTATCATTTGTAGATTACAATTTTATCTGTAAATACTATATGGTACTTTATGCCATTAACATAGTTCTTTTGGCACTGATACTTGTTATAGGTGCCGGTTCAGACGCTCATGGTGCGGACAGATGGTTTGTTATATCAGACTCCCTCACTATACAGCCATCGGAATTTTCAAAAATAATATTAATTATATGTACAGCCGTATTTCTCGAAAAAAACAGCGATACACTTAATACTTTAAAAACACTGGCAAAGCTTGCATTATTTCTTGCAATACCAATAGGTCTTATATTTGCCGAACCTGATTTGTCTACATCCTTATGTATATTTGCTGCATTATTTGTAGTAATATTTGTAGCCGGATTGAGTCTTAAAATTATAGGTGTGGCAGTATTGATACTTATTCCATGTGCAGGAGGCTTTTTATGGTATATCCAGCAGGATAAGCTGCCACAGTTTTTAACACAATATCAGATTAACCGTATACTCGGACATCTGTATGGAAGTGAATATGGAAGTTCGACAGACCAGCAGGATAATTCCGTTATGGCTATTGGCTCCGGTCAGTTGACAGGCAAAGGTATAAATAATTCTACTGTTGCTACAGTTAAAGATACTAATCTTATATCCGAGCAGCAGACAGATTTCATTTTTTCTGCAGTTGGTGAAGAATTAGGCTTTATAGGAAGTGTTATTATTATTGCAATTTTAGCCCTGATAGTGTTACAATGTATAAGGGTTGCCAGACATGCAAATGACAGAAAGGGAATGTACATTGCTACAGGCATGGCTGCTCTTATAGGATTTCAGACATTTATAAATATTGGCGTTGCAACATCGCTATTACCTAATACAGGACTTCCGCTGCCGTTTATAAGTTATGGTCTCAGTTCTCTGGTAAGCGTATGTGCAGGAATTGGACTTGTATTAAATGTCAATCTTCAAAAGAAAAAATATTAGGAGGAGTTTCATGAACATTGGGCTTATAGCACATGATGCTAAAAAGAAATTAATGCAAAACTTTTGTATTGCTTACAGAGGTATACTAAGTAAAAACCAATTATATGCTACCGGAACAACAGGAAGATTAATC
>JBJEMQ010000344.1:0-1504 GCA_051879755.1 Coprococcus sp.
CCAAGATGCCTGCACTCTGTCCTTAATGCATCAAGAACACTAGACGCCTGTTCTGATACCGGATATATTCCACCATCGCGTTTTTCCTTTGTATAAAGTCCGATTTCCTTAAAAAATACTATTGTTTGTTCTGAAGGATATGAATTAATTATCTTATAGATTCTGTCAACATCATTCCCATAATATTTTCCATTTATATCACTTGTGTTTGTCAGATTGCATTTTCCATTTCCTGTCATAAGAATCTTCTTACCGACACGGTCCTTATGCTCTAATATTATCACATCGCAGCCTTCTCTTGCGGCTGTGATTGCAGCCATAATACCACTGGCACCACCGCCTATGATGACCACTTTTCTATATCTATCCATATCCTTCTCCTTATTATTAAAATAAATAGCTGTTAACTGCAAAACTATTCAAATTGTGTGTAACTGTTCAGTACAGGTTTATGCGGACCCGCATAAATCGTGAGATAACGTATAACAAACAACAGCAAGCCCCCTCAGAGGAGCTGATTTTCATGGGCTTGCGGGTTGGTTCTGTTAAGAACTGAACAAATACAATGTTGTTTAAATAAATATACAAATGATAATTTCAGCACAATCATTCATAAAGCAATATTTCCATTCTGTTATGGATATTTTATAGGAAGCATTGTATTAACTGCTATACGACTCAAGGAAATGATATATCTGTATCTCAGATTCCATATATTTCCCTTCTATAACTTCTTGTTGTACCTTTTCCGGAAGATCTTCAAGCTTTATATCTGTTTTAAAATACAGTGTATTCTTATCTGCCTTATATATGGCTACTTCATGATCCACCACCATTATATAATACCCCTTAGGCTCTGGTGTTGAATCATATATACGAACAATTTTTATCTTCTCCTGTGAAAAAAGCTCAAGATGCTGCGACTGGAAATTTCGTTCCTTATCTTCAAGACTTAACACATTACTGTCTTCTTTGAGTGCTGCCTCAAGCTCCTGCCTGGTCATATTAATATATTTTCCTGGCAGCCTGACCTCATCAAATGTTATAGTACCATCTTTCTTATCAATGTTTTCATATATTCATATTGTATCACATGTAGTTCTCACAGAAACATTCTGTGCCTGTGATATATTGGAATTATTATTGATTTCATTACTGTTTGGAGAAGACTCTATTTCATCCATAAATTCCAGTGGATTTTTCTCCACATGATGTCTACTCCACAATAATAGCATTAATATACCTATTAAAACTATACATACTAAAAATAAGCCGATCTTATATCCTCTTTTCATCATCTGCCTCCAATTATTTAGGTAAGCTCAAAGCGTCCCCGGCATTTTTGATATAGTATCGGCTCATTTTTATATTTTTATACAGAAACTATTTTATCTTAGCATTTCTATATAATATATTTTCAGATAGTATTTCTTTTATAAGAGTCTACATTTCTTAGCAACAGTAAGTATTATCTTTCCTCCTGGCATTTTACGCAAATCTTCTT
>JBJEMQ010000345.1:0-5661 GCA_051879755.1 Coprococcus sp.
TTTGTGAATCAACTCAATAATCCGGATAAGATGTCCCCAACACTATATCTTTCATTAGAGGAATTGGAATATGAAGGAGTGTTGCTTCTGTGGGTATATGTGCCACCGACATCTACAGTGGAAAAATGCGTGAATAGGATTTATGACAGGAATGAAGATGGTGACATGGATATTACAGATTCGCCGATTCAGTTGCAAAATATGTATAACAGAAAGAGTAATACATATGCGGAGCATAAGATATTCCCATATGTTACAACGGAAGACCTACGCATGGATTTAATGGATAAAGTAAGAAATCTTGCAAAGAGCAAAAATCCGGATCATCCATGGCTGAAAATGTCTGATGAGGAAATATTGAAGAGTGCAGGCTTGTGGGAAAAAGATTTTTCATCAGGCATCCAGGGATATAATCTTGCCGGAGTACTTTTGTTTGGTAAGGATGATGTGATACGTTCCTGTTGTCCTGGATATATCACAGATGCGATTTACAGGGTCGAAAATTTGGATAGATATGATGATAGATTGCAGGTGACAACAAATCTGATAGAGGCATATGAGCTTCTGATGGATTTTGTGGCAAAGCATACTTCTGATAAGTTCTGTCTGATTGACAATGTGAATACAAGTATTAGAGGTATTATTTCCAGAGAGGTAATCGCAAATATTCTTGTGCATAGAGATTATTCCAGTGCATTTCCGGCAAAGGTAATTATCGAAAAGGATTGGCTAAAAACGGAAAACTGGTGTATACCAAGACGTCATGGAAATATTATGAGTGATGAATTTACACCATATCCTAAGAATCCGTTGATTCAGCAATTTTTTGCAAATATTGGTAGAACAGATACAATTGGTTCTGGTGTACGAAATTTATATAAATATACACCAATATATTCGGATGGTGGTAAACCGGAATTGATTGAAGATGATGTGTTTAGGATAACCATTCCTTTGGACAAGGTGGCTGCTGACGAAGGAAGAGAACAGAAAACTTTATCTGAAAGAGAACAAAAAATTTACAATATGATTTGTGAAAACCTGCACTTATCGGTTGAACAGGTAATGGCAGAACTTGATATATCAAGAGCAACGGTATTCAGAGATTATGCTAAAATCAAAAAAGTAACAGGCGCAATGTATGATAAAAAGACATCGACATGGACTTTGGGTAGAAATGCTTGACTTAGTCTCATACAGTCTCAAGTTAGTCTCAACATAGTCTCATGAGAATTGATACTTGTTGAGACCAAATAAAGTGGAAGAAATGCCATAAAATCAGCATTAATTTAAAAATAAGAGGGATTATTAGTCTCAAGTCAGTATTACGTAGTCTCATTTTTATGCTGATACTATGAGACTTACTTGAGACTAGGAAGAATGATGGAGTAAAAGCTACCAGTCTTTCTTTACGATAAAGCTAAATATGATGCAATTATGAATGCATTGGCTGGAATTATCTATCGAGAGATGAGAGAACCGATGAAGAAATAGCAGAGCATATTATGCCCGGAAAGGATAAAAATGAAAAATTGGAATTTGAGAGAAAAAATACAGAATTTAATTTCTGGGCATCAGAAAAATGGCTGCCCGGAGGGGGAGTTTGGATACAGGGACTTAACACCAGAATCAGATACAAAGAATAGTGAGGAATATATACGAGCACTTCATTGGGCGATAAAGAATAAAGAGGTAAAAAATATAGCATTATCAGGTCCGTATGGGTCGGGAAAAAGTAGTGTTATAAAAACGTATCTGGAAAAATACCCTAAGACAAAATACTTATCTATATCATTAGCAGCGTTTTCGACACCAACGAAAACAACCAATGGAGAAGAAGATAAAACATCTCCATTGGATGATGATTGGACCTTAGATGACGTTGATGAAAATGTAATAGAGGAAGGGATTCTTAAACAACTTTTTTACAGAGTGGATGTGGGCAAAATTTCACAAAGTCGATATAGAAAGATTAAAAAAATATCATATTGGAAAATGTTTTTCTTGCTGTTGATGTTAACTGTTGTAGCATCAGTTGTTTATTTTGAAATCAATCCGAATGTTTTAGAAGACTTTAACAATACAGTTATTAATAATGGGGCGTTTTTTCGTTTGAATCAATGTTCATCATATACTGTATTCATAGCAACACTCATTGGACTATTGTTATTAATTACAGCGGTCCTTAAATATGTAATGTCAAATTTTAGAATTTCAAATATTAACTTAGGTGATAAGGCGAGTATATCTAAAAACGAAGAAACGGAATCTATATTTGATAAATCATTGGATGAAATTGTGTATTTTTTTGAAAGTACAACTTATGATACTGTGTTTATTGAAGATTTGGATAGGTTTAACCAACCTAATATTTTTATAAAACTACGTGAATTAAATACGGTCATAAATAATTATGACAATATTAAGCGCAAACGTAAAGTTGTGTTTATATATGCAATAAGAGATGATATGTTCAAAGATGAGGAGCGAACTAAGTTTTTTGATTTTATTGTTCCAGTTATTCCTTATATTAATGCAACTAACTCTGGGGAAATATTAAGAGGATTGTTAAAATTTGAAAAAGGTGAAGATGGTGTATATAAAAGTCAAAGTTATGATATATCAGATCGCTATATATGGAAGATTTCACCTTTTGTGCAAGATATGAGAGTGTTGACTAATATATGCAATGAATTTCTTGTATATAAGAGAACATTAAAAACGACAAAACTTAAAGATGAAGAAATGTTTTCGATGATTACATTTAAAAATCTATATCCGAAAGAATTTGCTGAATTACAGGCTGAGAGAGGAATAGTTAAGGAGGCATTTCAAGAAAAGGAAAAGTTTGTAATTAATGAAAAGCAAAAACTTGAAGAGCAAATAGTACCTAAAAGAGAAATTCTAAAAAATGTACATAATGATATTCTGTTAGATTTGAAGGAAATTAAAATTGTATTTTTGGGATTTTTATCATATGACAATGGAACCTATTATCCTTTTAAAAGTTTGCAAATCAATAATGGAAGCAAATGTACTTATGGCGAGATTCTTAAAGCGGATTTTGATTTAGCAAGATTTAAAAATATTAATCAAGTTACTATTTACTATGCTTCTAATGGATATTCTGAGCAATCTCATACTATAAGTAATATAAAACAAAAAATGGAATCAGAAGGTAACCGATATTTAAAACGTATGAATGATTTGCAATTTAGCGAGAAATCTAAAAAACAAGAATTGATTTCAGAAATACAAAATTTGGAAGAGAAGATTGCAAAGATAGATGGATATTCATTAAAGGAACTGATTGCTGAGTTTGGGGAAGATTTTCTTCCGGAAGAAATAAGCAAGTATGGAATTTTAAAGTTCTTGCTTATAAATGGATATATAAACGAAGGTTATGTAGATTATATTAATTATTTCCATCCAAATAGTATTACGAAGGATGAGAATGATTACTTACGTAGCATTCGTATGCGTAATAAAGCAAAAAACTTTGCGTTTGAAATTAAAAATTTGCAGCAGGTGAGTGATCGTATATATGATGCTGAATATAGGCAGACAGAGACATTAAATTATTTACTTACGGATTTTATGCTTATCCAATGTTCAGAGAAAACTAATAAAAAGTATTATTTTGATGGTTTCGAATTGGACAAAGGAATGGAACATTATCAATTTACAAAAGAATATATTGAGAGAGGTCAAAATGTTAATGACTTTGTAAGTGAATTGTGTAAATACTACCGCCATATGTGGAAAAATATTGCGGAGGATGTTTCTTTGTTGGATGAGACTAAATATAAATATTTGTCACTAATTTTGAATAATGCAACTATGGATCAAATTGTAATATTGGATGAAGTAGAACACTCGGATTGCATAAAAAACTTCATAGTCGAAGATGAAAAATCATTAGCTTGCTTAAATGGAGTATCAGCCGATGTACTAATCGAATTAATATCAAGACAGTCGATTGTATTCAGAGAAATTAGTAATGTAGGTGCAGATGCGAAAGTATTAAATTATATATATCAAAACGATATGTATGAGTTAAATAATTCAATGATTTCATCGGTGATAAAATTTTATCATCCGGATTTGGCAGATGGGCTTGGAAATGCACATTATACGACTATTCTAGATGCTGATGTTAATGTCTTAAATAATAGGATTTGGGATGATTTTGAAGATTATATTAATCATTTTGTATTGGGAATAGATGAGAATGTTTCTGAGGATATAAATGCGGTAGAAGATATCATAGAACGCTTGGCAAATACAAATATTGAACTTGCTATTGCTGTATTGGATAAGGAAAAAGTAAACTGGGACAAGCTGGATGAATGCTGCGAGAATAATGTCGAAAAAGACAAAAAGAAAGAAATTTGGAATTATTTATTTGATAATAGACGTATTTCTTCTACTTGGAAGAATTTCGAATCTTATTATATTGAATTTGGTATTACCTCTGAACTGTCGGGTTGGTTTAATGAAAACTGTAGTGACATTGTAAAGTCAGAGAAGACAGATAAGATAGACAATGATTGTATAAAGAATATTATCATTAATTCAGAAATTGCGGTACAAACAGCGGAACAGGTAGTAGATAATTATAAATGTGATGAAGAAATTGAGTTTGATGTATCAAAACTTCCAGAGGATAAAATTAACTTGTTAATAAGAAAGCATTATATAAGATATTCCGTATCAAAGACTGAAAAGATTAGAAACCATGCAAGAGATAGCTTTGGAGTATATTGTAAAGAATATATTGATGACTTTGTAAATGATTTGCCATCTATTTCACTGACTGAAAGCGAAATAGTTATGTTACTGAATGATACGACTATTGATAAGAAGTATAAGCCTGGAATACTGAAAAAAATATCAGCAAGTAGTATGACTGAAAAACTGGCAAAGACTATTGCCGATAATCAATTTAATGTAGATAAAGTATATGTTGAATATGCATGGAAAATATTGGATAACGCAGGAAGACACACGCTGCTTGTGCATCATTTACAAGTGTACAGTATTGCAGAAATCTCGAGATTATTAACGGAGCTTGGGGGTGAGTGGAGTAAACTTAGTGATAATAAATCTAGACATAAGGAAGAAATTTCTATTGATGTAAATGGTCATAATGAGAAATTATTGTCACAACTACAAAGGAAAAGTTTTATTACGAGTTACCAAGAAAAGAAGGATAGGAAGAAGAATTTTTTTGAAGTTTGGGTAAAACAACAATAGGAGAAGTGTATGGCGAGTGATATTTTTAGAAAATATTGTTGAACGAAAATTGACGTATTTGCAAGTACATTCGGTAACGATGCAAATAAATTGTTTAAGAAAGATAGTAAATTGATTCATCCATTAGAGTATGGAATGTATAGAGAACGTTGTGCAAAAGAGCTTTTAAGTTTTATTTGTGATAGAAGTATGGCTATTTCAGATGGATTTATGATAAGTTCTGAAAACCATGTTAGTACGCAATGTGACATTATTATGTATCAGAGAGATACAATGCCTATTATTGATAATGGTATTATAAAATTTTTTTCGATAGAGATAGTAAGATGTATTGGTGAAGTAAAATCCACTTTGAATGAAAAACCCAATCCCCCAGCTTTGCTGGGGAGAATAGTGTAAGTGGAA
>JBJEMQ010000346.1:0-5628 GCA_051879755.1 Coprococcus sp.
ATTAAGGAAGAGAAAGAGGTGTTTGATCTCTTCGATAAAGCCATCATGGCAGCAGAGAAGATAGGACTGTTGCACAAAGGAGATTTGACGGTTATCACATCAGGCGTACCGATAGAATTCTCCGGGACGACGAATATGATTAAAGTGCAGATTGTGTAAATAAGTTGTGAAAATGAAACCGATTTATCATTGACAAGTAATATCAATACTGATATTATTACATTGTGATAAGACGAAGAAGCCGAAATAAGGCTTCTTCGTCTTTTTCTGTAGAAACTATCAGTGCTCTCGTTTGGGAGATATAGAAGAAAGAAGGATGATGCATGCAGCAATTGAAAGAGGATAGTCATGACATGGTGCATGGTCCCATTTTCAAGCATCTTATTGTATTTACCATACCGTTGGTTTTGGGGAATATTTTCCAGCTTATTTATAATACAACGGATTCCATCATTGTTGGGCGTTTGGTGGGAAAAAATGCGTTGGCGGCTGTCGGAACATGTGCTCCTATAATGAATCTTGCCATTCTGCTGATTAGCGGCATGTGTATGGGAGCGAGCATTCTAATGAGTTCCCTTTACGGATTAGGCGATATCGAGAAATTGAAAAGGCAGATCAGCACTACGATGATAGGCGGTTGTATCTTTTCAATTGTCTTTTCTGTTTTGATGGTTTGTCTTGCACACCCAATCATGTGGTTAATCCATGTACCATCTGAAATAATTAATATAGCTTTGCAATATTTAAGAATTATCTATATGGGATTAATTTTCACATTTATTTATAATTTCCTGGCAAATACTATGAGAGCTTTGGGTGATAGCAAGACATCGCTGTACTTTTTAATTATCAGTGCAGTTTTAAATGTATTTGGTGATCTCTTTTTTGTTGGGGTTCTTCGATGGGGGGTGGAAGGCAGTGCAGTCTCTACCGTCATCAGTGAGGCTTTATGCTGCATATTGTGTATGGTCTATATTAATAAAAAAGTGCCCCTCCTTTGCTTGGGGCGTGAGTGGTTTGTTTTTGATAAGGAGCTGATTAAGAAGACAATTAGTTATGGCTGTACCAGTGCAATGCAGCAGGTAGCTTTGCAATTGGGCAAGATAGTGGTTCAAACGATTGTAAATGGACAGGGAGTAAATGTTATGGCAGCCTTTACAGCTGTTAACCGAGTGGACGACTTTGCATTTCTTCCGCAACAGAACATAAGTCATGCCATGACTACCTTTTTAGCACAAAATCAAGGAGCGGGGCAGAAGGAACGAATGCGTAAAGGATTTGCATGCGGTATTTTTATTGAACTGGTATATTCGATAGGACTTTGTTTCGTAATGTATATTTTTGCAAAAGATATTATGATACTGTTTGTGGATTCCGGGAACCGGTCTGTTACTTCTATGGGAGAGGCATATATAAAGAGAATTTCATTCTTTTATATACTTCCCGGGCTCACCAATGGAATACAGGGATTTTTCCGTGGAACCGGTGAATTGAAGGTTACATTATTGTGTACTTCTGTCAATATGATTAGCAGAATCATTGCACTGGTGCTTATGCTTCAATTTTATTCATTAGAGTTTGAAAATTTTGCACTGGCAAATATCATTGGATGGTGTGTGATGCTGTTGGTAGAGGTGTCTCTGTTGATTAAAAGTGTGAAAAATTTTGGAATAGGAGTGGATAGAGTATGAAAAAAAACAAAGAGGAACAGGTTATTCTGGTAAAAGGAAAATATGTGTTTACAGATTTCACAGATCCTAAAGGGGGGATTATTTATGACGGTGCAGTGGCTGTCTGTCAGGAGAAAATTTTGGAGGTCGGAGCTTACTCAGAATTAAAACAGAAATATCCGAATGCCATTGAAGAAGGCTCTGAGAAAGATCTGGTAATGCCCGGTATCATAGATGCTCATTCTCATGGGCAGGGCTTATCTTATGTCCAAAGAGGATTTGCATATGACTATTTGGAGAACTGTCTTTTTGACTGGAAACGTTCGGTTGGGCTTCCTGACGAACTGAATGCAAAATTGATGGCATATAAACATATTCGAAATGGATCTACTATGCTTCATGTAAATCATTATGTGGACTTCCCTGAGAATTATTCTTTTGATAGAATTAAGAATCTTATTAAAAGTTATAGAGATACCGGTATTCGTCTGACATATTCCACCGGTATGAAAGATAGAAACAGACTTACTAATGATGATGAAGCATTGTATGATCGCTTGCCAAAGGATCTGCAGGAATTTGTGAGCCCCATTATGTTTGTGGATTCGGAGAGTATACAGGACTACTATGAGGCTTTGTTTATCGAATTGCAGGAGACGGTACATGATGATCGCAGTAATATAATCATGGGCCCTTACTGGGCACATGGTCTATCGGATAAGTTTTTTGAGAGAATTCGTAAATTGTCAGAGCGGTATGGAGGAGTTCCGAAGCATATCCATACATTACAGACACCTTATCAAAAGGAAGTTGGGTTGAAGAAATATGGTAAAAGTCTTTTGGAACACTTAGATGATGTAGGGATGGTAGACGAGAATCTCACTTTGGGACACGCCGTATACCTTTCTGAAAAGGATATTGATATTTTGGCTGGGGCAAAAGCGTCTATTACACATCATGCAAGTTGCAATCTTTATATGAGAAATGGTATAGCACCTGTCTATGAACTGGTTAAAAAGGGGGTAAATGTTGCGCTTGGTATCGATGAAAAACAGTTAAATGATGATGAGGATGTTATGCAGGAATTAAAGATGATCTTTGGACTGCATAGAATGGGTAGCTATGATATGGAGAACACTCCGGCGTTAACACCCGCACAGGTAATGAGTATGGGAACTATCAATGCAGCTAAAACGCTTGGAATGGCAGATAAAGTAGGTGCGCTTATGCCCGGTAAATTGGCGGATTTAGTTGTTATGGATTTGAAATGGATCGAAGAAGAACCATGGGTGGCACCTGATCAGGACATTTTAAATACCGTGATGCACAGAGTACAGGGACGATTTGTGAAGGATGTCATGATTCATGGTGAGATGGTTATGCGAGATTATAAAGTACTTACCATAGATGTTGAAGAACTCTACCGAGAAGTCAGAGACTATATGAAAGTGCATTATACGGATGGGCGCACACCGGAATATGAGAAATTTCTTCGGGTGAAGAAATATTATCAGGAGCTTGTTAAGGATACTGTACATGAAAGTAAAGAGGTATATTACAAATTAAATGCAAGGTAAAGAAAAAAGATTGGAGAAAATGATATGTATGATTATAATGTAAAAGTAACTGTTCAAAAAAGCGGATGCCCTCATTACAAAGAAGGAGACATCGTTTCTTTTAAAGGAGCCTTTGTGGATAAAGAAAAAAGCGGTGAACTTTGTATGGTGGCATTAAATGCAATTTATCCCTTTGTCTATGCGGCCAGAAGAGGTGGTTCTGTTAAAGAAAGTTTAATTCAATGTCCTGATTGTGATGAATGTGTCATTTTTAAAGTGGAAAGGTGCGAAGAAGCATGAGTGAATATATCGATTTATTTATAACCTTTGCTAAGATCGGAGGTTTTACCTTTGGAGGAGGATATGCCATGCTTCCTATCCTGCAAAGAGAAGTAGTGGAAAAAAAAGAGTGGGTTACAGAGGATGAACTAATGGATTATTATGCCATCGGACAGTGCACTCCCGGAATAATTGCTGTTAACACAGCTACTTTTATCGGGTACAAACAAAAAGGCATTCTCGGGGGAATAATTGCTACTTTAGGCTGTGTGTTTCCGTCTATGGTAATTATTTCTGTTATTGCAGCCTTTATTCAGAATTTTGCGCAGCTAGCCTGGGTTCAAAGCGTTTTATCCGGTATTAGAGCTTGTGTCTGTGTCCTGATATTTAATTCGGTTGTAAAACTGGGCAAGAAGGCTTTGTCCGATTTTATTACATGGTTTTTGTTTGTTGTTGTACTCGTGTTATCCGGTTTGATGGGGGTATCAAACATTCTGTTGGTGGTTGCTGCAGGTATTGCGGGAATCCTTTGGCATACTGGAAAGGAGGAGAAAAAATGATTTTGTTACAATTATTTTTCCAGTTTTTCAAGGTGGGATTATTCGCAATTGGAGGAGGACTTGCTACATTACCATTTTTATACGAGCTACAGAAGAACACGGAATGGTTTACACTGTCTGATATTTCGAATATGATAGCTGTCTCAGAATCCACTCCGGGACCTCTTGGAGTTAATATGTCCACGTATGTGGGTAGTATTTCGGCAGGATTGTTAGGCGGAGTAATCGCTACGTTAGGATTGATTACCCCCTCAATTATTATTATATGTATCATATCCAATTTCCTGATTCAGTTTGAGAAAAGCATCTATGTGAAACGTGCTATGCATACTTTGAGAGCCGCTTCGGTGGCACTCATTACTGTGGCCGGTGTCGGCGTAATGAAAGTAGCATTCTTAAAAGATCATACTTTTTCTATCAGTACATTAGCTACTAATTTGGCAATTAAAAATATTCTTTTGGCGATAGCAATATTCATTATCATGAAAGTATGGAAAAAGGCACATCCTATCGCAATGATCATGCTGGCAGGTATTTGTGGATTCTTATTAAAGATGTAGAATTATCAAAAAATGAAAAAAAATAAAAATAATTATTGACAAATAATAATATGGAGTTATAATAAGCTTAATCTAAGACATAAGTGAAAGCAAATAGGATTGGACAACGGAGTCACCGCAATTATGTGTGTGGCTCTTTTTTATGTCTTAAAATTTTAAAAATGGAGGAAAAGGATATGAAAAGATTTAGCAAAGTTTTGTCAGGCGTGATGGTGGCAACAATGATGATGGCGTTAGTAGGTTGTGGTGCAAGTGAAAGTGTTTCTACCGAACCGGCAGCAACTGAAGAAGTTGTTGAAGAGGTTACAGAAGAAACGACCGAAGAGGCTGCAGAAGAAGCGACAGAGGAAGTAGCGGAGGAAACTACAGAAGAAAGTGCTGAAGCAACAGCTGAGTACGAGTATGAAGTTGGTCCTCAAATACAGGAGATTTTGGATAGAGGCACTTTAATAGTTGGTATTGATTCGGGATATGTTCCTTTCTGTTTCACAGATCCTGCAACCGGTATTTCCCACGGTGTAAATGTAGATGTTGCACAGAGAGTTGCGGATGTTCTGGGAGTAGAACTGGAGATTGTCTCAGAAAGCTTCTCAGCAGTACTTTCCGACTTGGCAGTAGATAAGATTGACTTAGTGGCTGCAATGGTAGTAAATACAGAAGAGCGTGCTGAAATCATGGATTTCTCTCACCCGCTCAGAAACGGTTATGATTACATTCTTGTAAGATCTGAAGACGCAGATAAATATACAAGTAAAGATGCTTTGGCAGGTGCCATTGTGGTAGCCAATAATGGTTCGGTTCAGTTGACTCATGCTCAGGAACTGGAGGGCGTTTCGATTGTTGCTACCGAAAGCACTTCTGATGCTGCATTACAGGTTGTTTCCGGTACAGCAGATGTCATGGTAACCAGTGATGTAAACGGATTGCTGTTTGAAATCGGCTACGATGGAGCACTCACCATGGTAAAAGATGTCTACTGGGAGAATACTACTGCTTCTCTTGC
>JBJEMQ010000347.1:0-5621 GCA_051879755.1 Coprococcus sp.
ATACTGGTCAAACTCCTCTATAGAAGCAAATGTCATAATAGGAATTTCTTCATTTATTTTCTCCGAAACATACTGCATTGATTCATCTTTTTCAGAAAAGCACAGACGAATACCACCATGGTTTCTAATAAACATATATATCGCCTGTTTCAATAAAGAATTATCGCGTTTTTCCTTATAAAAAATCGCACCACATAAATTAGATACTGCAGTATCGTCATAATATTTCTGCAGATTCCATATATTTTTCTGTGGTGTTGTTAAGTGAAAATATTCCATTTTAGCCTCCGTACACATAATCTATTTAAATTCATTTCCTTTTTGCAATCTATACATTGCAATTATATCTTCAAAGCAATTTAAAATCAATACATATGCAATTTATTTATTGCAAATCACTTAATTGGAGTTGTATATATGGTACAAAAAATCAAACAGGATATCTCTTTAGGTTCCAATATACGTTTACTGCGAAAACAATCCCATCTCACTCAGGAACAGGTTGTTGCACGCTTACAGTTACAGGGTATTGAGATTTCCAGAAGCATCTATTCTCAAATTGAATGTGGCACATATAACATTCGTGTATCTGAACTTATTGCATTAGCTGAACTTTTTAATGTAGATTTCAATGCATTTTTTAAAAATCTGCAAAATAAAACCACCAAGCACCAGGAATAGCACAAATTCGCACTACTCCTGGTGCTTGGTGGTTTGTATCCATTAATATATAATTAATCAGACTGCACTACTAAAGATTATCCTTCCTGTCAACTTCTAATTGAAAATGTCCAGTTATATGTTAATACCAGTCATGCAAGTGTGCCTCTAGATTGTTGGCGTGTGCCTGTGCCTTATCCGGCTCATTTATTCGCTCATTGCCTCACTTCACTTTCTATACACACTTTACATTATTGCTATATACATATTCAACATACCATTCAGTTGAACTTTAGCAATCAACCTACAAAAGAAACCTAACCTCATTACTGTTCTCCTTTTGCAACATTCATTGCTTTCAGCACATCATTTGTAAACCTTTCTATCTTACTAATCTGTCTGCCTGTAAGTTTTCCGCCATGAAATCCTAAAGAAGAATGGCCGCGTAAAAACATTGGTATTAACAATTTTCTTTCATTGACAAGTATCCCCTTTTGACTTGATATTGCCTTTATTTGCCTTAATGTGGTATCCATAGTTCCCGTTGATGAAAAACACACTATTTGCCCAATATTATCACTATTAAGTTCTGACAAAAAATTATATAAGCTCTCATCCATTTTCCCCATATACACACCGCCACCTACAAACAATACATCTACATATTCATCAACTGCAACTTCCACAGTCTCTGCCTTTACTCCTGCCTTTTTTGCAATAATCTCCGCAACTGCTTTAGTATTTCCGCCTCTTGATTGAAATCTCACTGCTATTTTCATTTCACACCTCCATTGCTCTCATCTTTTTCGTAAAAATATGAATAATCCAATGTGCTGCTTTTAAATTGCCAGCGATTGCAACAATACCAATCAAACTATAAACAATCACTGAACCTGCTGAATAGGATAACCACGCTATACTGCTTGCAATAAACCAAATACTTATTGGTAAACATATTATACTGGTTATTACTGCCGGTATATATTTCCTAATTACAATACTCTGACCAATATGCACAACCAGATGAATTGTATAAGCAACAAATGCACCTAACCATAATCCATAGCATTCCGTAAACCTTGAAACAATGCAAATTCCAAGACACACCACCATTTCTTCCATAACAGCTGCTGCCATACCTTCGGTACTATATGGTTTGTACTTATTACTGATTTTAGGATATTTGTCATCCAAAAATACTCGATTCTTCGCAAGCCATAATCCAAATCCCATAATTTCTTCCATATCATGTACTATGAATAAAATAGGAAACATCCAAATAAGTTCATGCATAACTTTTCCTCCTTCAATGTACTGCCCCCTCACTTCGTTTCGGCGGCATGTCGCCTATACCATCCTAAATCATTCACTTCGTTCATGATGGTTCCTCCTCACTAATGTATACTCTTGTGTCACTTTTAAGAGGATGATATAATACAAAAACAACGAACGCAATACTCATAACGCAAGTGACACAAATTTGCTAAAAAGTGTCAGAAAGGATAATTATATGAACCCATCACAAAATCCCAGTTCTATTCGTTCAAAAAAGGAAATAACAGATACGCTTTTGCGACTAATGACAACACTCCCTTACCGCGACATAACAGTAAAACAAATTATTTTAGAATCTCAAGTTGCTCGCAAAACCTTTTATCGCAATTTTCTTTCTAAAGATGATGTTTTAGATGCTCATATTGACAGCATTATGCATGATTATGTTCAATCTTTACTACAAATACCAAGTTGTCAGCTTTCATACATTTTAGATATTATATTGGAATTCTGTATACAAAACCGGAATTTGCTTTTTCAGCTTCGTGATAACGAACTAACACATTTGCTTTTAAAAAAATTGAATAAATTTATCCCTATGATACATAATCAAGTAGTCCGTCCAGATAACCCTATATTTCATGATTTTACTTCTGAACAAGTTGACTATATCATATCCTTTAATGTAGGCGCGATTTGGAATGTAATTATGAAATGGATTGAACATGATATGATAGAATCTCCAGATACTATAAAATCAACTTTTTTAAAATATTTGACTCATTTAGCACTATTTATATGATTTAAAAGAATTTCCCCTTAAGTAGATTTCGGCTATTTACCTTGTATACTTAAGGGGAATCATATCAATGTGGGGCAAACCTCTTTTTATTCAGTTTTTTATAGGTTATTTCACATTTTCAATACTTTCCTTATTATAAGTTGCTCCATTATAGCTGATAACCAGCTCTGCCGGACAATCATAGAACACATAATCACCTATATCCGATAACACGCCCTTGATGTCCACACTCATAAGGTCTTTGCAGTATGAAAATGCATTATCACCCAGTTTCACATTACCACGACCAATCACTACATTCTGTACTGAACAACTCTGAAATGCCGTATCAGCAATGACAAGTTCAAGGCTATCATCCTCTGAGTCTGCTGCAATAGATACATTCACAAGTGATGTACAATCATAGAAGGAATATTTGCCGATTTCTGTGTTGCCTACACCTATCGTAACATCCGTCAAATCTTCACAATAAGAGAAAGCATTATCTTCCATAACCGTCTCACCGCCGGAAATATTCAATGTAGTTAAGTCACAGCTCTGGAATGCCCTATCGTCTATATCCAGCCCACAATTTGTAAAAGTTACTGTTGCATTATCACCAGAATCATAGAAAGCATATGTTTTAATCTCAACTGTGCTATTATCAAATGTTACTGCCGTCAGATCCTCACAATAGGAAAAGACATTTTTATCCAATTCCAAAGTGCTGTCATTAATAGTTAATTCTGCAATATCACTTGACTGGAATGCATTTTCATCCAGAATTCCGGTACAGTTCACAATTTTTACCTTCATATCTTTACCGGTATCATAAAAAGCATATGATTCAACTTCAAGCGCACTTCCGCTGATATAGACTTCTGTCACATCTTCACAGTATGAAAATGCATTTTTCCCAATTACCATATCACATCCCGTAATCACTATTTTCTCAGCCTCACAAGCTTGAAATGCATTGGAATCCAGTTCCATGGTACTACCTGCAAATACAATACTGTTTATATCTTTTGCTCCGTAAAATGCATATTCACCAATCATCGTAATAGTATCGCCAGCCGGAGACTTTTCCGGAATAACAATATCGCTGTCAGTACAATCACCAAGCTTTACAAGAGTACAAGTACCATCTCCATTACTTTCAAACATAAAACCTGTAGATTCTGTCAGATTTGCATACTCAGCTTCAGCAGTCAATTCCTGATTGACAGTCTGCTGATCATCCGACTTACTCTGCTCCTGCATTTTATCCTTTTCTTCCACTTTTGTATCAGAAGCCTCCAAGTTTTCTTTCTCTTCGCTTGCTTCATTTTCTACAACCGTTTCTGATGCGTTCTCTTTCTTATCGCTATTTTCACTGTTTCCACAAGCGACAAGAAATACCGTCATACATACAGCCATAAACATTACCAGTAATTTTTTTCTCATAAGCTCCTCCTATTCTCGAACAGTTACATTCTGCTCGGCTTTAGCTAATTTTTTTGCTTTTCTCTTTTCGATAAACAGCCATATAGCACCTGCAAAGATTATCACGCCAATTCCATATACCAGATAATGCACAATTCCCCAGTTAAATTTACTGCTCGGAATTACACCCCTGTATTCAAAGTCATAGCAGATAACCTTAAATGCTCCCATTGTCAGCAAATCAAGAAATATGATACCTATAGGCTTCTTAATCAAGGCCATCAGTAATGTAAGTACCGCACAGCCTGTAAAAATACTGATGATGACTATGCAAGTAATACTTATTTCTTTATAAATCCCCTGGCTCGCTGCTTCTACATAAATTTTTTCAAATTCAAATAATGACATATTCACAACGTCCGCATTTGTCATACCGATTTCTTCCAAATAAATTTCATCCTTATTCTTCTTAAGTCGCTCTTCATAATCTTCAGTTGCCGAAGCATAAGGTAGAAAAAGCATTAGTAACATCAGTACTGCACCCATTATTGTTACCAACACCGGATAACGCATCAAACTTGTCTTATTCATAATATAGAATCCTCCTTCTGTATATCAGTTATCCTAAAGTCTCCATATACTCGATTGCCTCTTTGATAATCTGATCTAATCTAGCAGTCTCTTTCTCAAGTTCCTTTACACGCCTCTCAAGTGCCTCCTTCATCACATTCCTTGGCGCATCAATGATTTCTTTAATTTCTCTCAACTTGAAACCTAGCTCCTGCATAAATCTAATTCTTTTTGCTCGTGCCAGCGTTTCTTCATCATATAACAGATAACCATACTTATTCTTTCCTGTATATTTCATAAGTCCCGCCTTCTCATAGCACTGAATGCTTCGTCTTGAAACACCTACTGATTCGCAAATTTCTTTTAAAGTCATCAATTCCATACATATCCTCCTTTAGCCTAAATCTGCACGCAACGTGCAGTCAAAGACTTTTTTATATATTTGATTAGTCATATAAAGGAATGTATTTACCGCGAATCATACATCATCCAGTTGACCCTTTAACAGAATCTCACTCATCGCTTACTACCAGTCGGAACGCCAGCTTTTACTCCCGACTGCATTATCTGCAAACTCCAAACACGCATCATCTACCTGTCTCTGATACTTGGGAGTTAAGGAATTAAACCCTCCTTTTGTATGTTTCTTAATGTGTTCTCTTTACACTTTGTATTATAAGAGCGCATTTTCATTTTCTGGATTTGTGAGTGCAGTCAAAAAAAGAACCCGGCAAAATACCGAGTTCTTACTACATAATTCTTATTCTATTTCACTTCGCACTTCATCAGGTATAAATTTGACTCATTTTCCTGATTTGACATAGATGGCAAGTTTCCTTTGTGGCATATTGTCCGAGCCACCTGCACCATCTTCACGACCTCCGCCCTGACTACCCATACTTCGAATATT
>JBJEMQ010000348.1:0-5613 GCA_051879755.1 Coprococcus sp.
AGAAAAAGCGATACTTAAGAATGCACCTACATATCTTCCTATATATGAAGATGACATGAAGTATGTCATGGAGAATTTCCATAAGCTTGTTATAAAGGATGTAGCAGAGGCAGGCGGTTATGGTGTCGTATTTGGTAATTCGATGAGTGAAGAAGAACTGAATGCATTTAAAGAAACTGTAAGAAAAGAACCACGACGTTTTATATGTCAGGAGGTTATAGATTTCATGGATCTGCCGATATTGGAAGGTGACAGTGTAGTAGAGAGAAAAGCAGACCTTCGTGCATTTGTTCTTACAGGAAGCAAGGTTCATGTATGGAAGAGTGGTTTGACAAGGTTTTCTCGAAATCCTGATTCGTTTATTGTAAATTCATCTCAGGGAGGAGGTTTTAAAGACACATGGGTATTATCTCGATAGAAAAAGCAAATAATCTTTTCTGGCTGGGCAGGTATAGCCAGAGAGTATATGTAACATTAAAGGGTTTCTATAATGGATATGACGAAATGATAGATAAAAATGAAATGGCATATCGTGATTATTGTGATGCTATGAATATACCTGATATATATGGAAGCAAAGAGAATTTTATAGCCAGTTATCCATATGATACGGAAAATCCTGATTCTATTATAAGTAATCTTTATAGGGCATTTGATAATGCTCTTGTTATGAGGGATTATATATCAACTGAGGCAATGGCATTTATCCAGTTGGCGCTTTTTGATATGAAAAATGCGAGAGGTGCTGACGCGCCACTTATTGCTTTGCAGAATACAGTAGATCATTTGCTGGCATTCTGGGGCTGTATAGATGAAAATGTTGATGATATAGAAACTAGAAATCTGATTAAACTGGGTAAGACAGTTGAACAGCTTGATATGCTTCTTAGAATAAAAGGAAAGAAATCAGATATCAAGCGAAGCTTTGACAGGATGAATTCGTATATGAGACATACGGATGTATCTTATGACGAAGCAGGCTATTATGCTCTTGCCTATGAGATAACAAGGGATAATCTTGACTGTGAAAAGGCTCTAGATATTCTTATGGAGATATTTAATATTTAACAGGGGAGTGTTTGCATATCGGTGTTAGAGATGATATACTCTAATGACTGACAGATAAATTATATGGTGACAGATAAGGAATACACCGATATAATAGTTAATATTTTGTTATTAATACGCATAGCGGTTTGTTTATGACAAAATGGAAACATGTAATATAAAAGGAGAACAGCATATGTCGAAACTTAGATTTTGCTATTCAACAATTTATAAATTTGACGCTCCCATAGTTGAACATCATTTTAAAGTAAAGTGCATGCCTAAGACATGCTTTAGGCAGAAGATAAATATAGAAAAAGTAAATATAAGTACAAATGACTTTTGCTCAGAGGCAGAGGATTCTTTTGAAAATAAATATGTATATGGAGATATAAGAGCACCTCATACAGAATTTGTGTATGAGGTGACCGGGACTGCAGAGATAAACAGCCAAAATATAGATACATCAGATAAGTTTGTAGAAATATTTAAGATGTCTACAGAGCTTACCGCTCAGGGAGATGAAATCAAAAAGCATATACAGTATTTGCAGGAAGCTTGTGCCGGTATGGGCGATGTAGAAAAATATTGTTATATAAATAATTATGTAAACCATTTGCTGAGATATGAGCAATGGCAGACGGACGTGAAAACAACTGCAGAGGAAGCACTCAGACTGCAATATGGAGTCTGCCAGGATTATTCGCATATAATGATAAGCATACTAAGAGGAATGAACATAGCTGCCAGATATGTTGTTGGCATGATGATAGGTGAAGGATATTCACATGCATGGGTAGAGGTGTATACATCGGGAGATGATTGCTTTAGACAGGGATGGTACGGCTTTGACCCTACAAATAATAAAGAAGCTGATGATACATATATCAAAATATCCCATGGCAGAGATTATGATGATAGTATGGTGGTTAGAGGAATGTTTAAAGGTATTGTAAGTCAGCAGCAGATGGTTCGGGTAAACGTAGAAGAAGTGGAGTAAAAGATTGCTCCCGGATAGGAGTTATGATGATAGAATATGTTTCAAATATGGCACTTCCTGTAGGTGAGAAGTTCATGATAAGGAAGAACCGTATCGAACCGGATAAATTAACAGGTAAAGAAAAGAGAATAAGTATTGTGACCGGAACTCATGGTGATGAACTTGAAGGACAGTATGTATGCTATGAGCTTATCCGGCGCATAAATGAAGATAAGAGACATTTGACAGGTATAGTTGATGTGTATCCCGCTTTGAATCCTTTGGGGGTGGATACTATAAATCGTGGAATGCCTCTTTTTGATTTGGATATGAACAGAATTTTTCCGGGTGATATAAATGGAACTATGGCAGAAACAGTTGCTGCCAATATTATAAATGATCTTAAGGGTTCTGATTTATGTATAGATATTCATGCCAGTAATATTTTCCTTAAGGAGATATCCCAGATCAGAATAAATGAAATAACGAAGGATAAACTTGTTCCTATGGCGAAATGGCTTAATGTTGATTATATATGGGTTCATAGTGCCGCAACTGTACTTGAGTCAACACTTGCCTATTCCTTAAATGATATAGGAACACCTACGCTTGTAGTTGAAATGGGTGTTGGAATGCGTATAACAAAGGAATATGGAGACCAGCTGGTAGATGGAATATTTGTGGCTATGAAGGAGCTTGGTATATGGGATGGCGAAGTAATAACACCAAGAAAACCTATTATATCACAGGACGGAAATGTGCATTTCCTTAATGCTGCGGTATCGGGAATATTTGTAGCAAAGGCAAGTCATTGCAAGGAACTGAAAGAAGGAGAGCGTATAGGAGATATAGTAAGTCCGCTCACAGGTCAGGTGCTGCAGAGGTTATATTCGCCATGCAATGGACTTCTTTTCACTTTAAGAGAATTTCCGGTGGTTAATGAGGGGGCACTTGTAGGAAGGATTCTGGAAAGGAAGGTAAAACGGAATGCATAAGAAAACCTTATTTGAAATGAATTCGTTGTATAGAGATGATTTTAAGATACAGGGATACAAGTTTGGACATGGAGAAAAAACTGTATGTATAGTTGGTGCTATGAGAGGAAATGAAATACAGCAGTTATATATATGTTCTCAGATAGTAGCTAAGCTTGAGGAAATAGAAAAAGCGGGAGGACTTAATAAGGAAAAAAGTGTTATGGTAGTTCCGTGCTGTAACAATTATTCAATGAATGTCGGAAAGCGTTTCTGGCCTGCGGATAATACTGATATAAACAGAATGTATCCCGGATATAATCTCGGAGAAACAACACAGCGGATAGCTGCAGGTATATTTGAGGGAATACAGGATTATAAGATAGGAATACAGTTTGCAAGTAATTATATATCAGGAAATTTTCTGCCACATGTAAAGATAATGGAGGCGGGCTTCTCAGATCTTGATATGGCGAAACAGTTTGATTTTCCATATGTAATTATCAGAAAACCAAAACCATACGATACGACAACGCTGAATTATAATTGGCAGATATGGGAGACAAAAGCATTTTCTCTTTATACAGCATCCACAGATGTTATTGATAAAGAAACTGCAGATATGGCAGTGAAAGCTGTATTAGGTTTTCTTGCAAAACAAAATATAATCGAGTATAATCATAAGGATATATACGATACAAAGGTTCTTGATGAAAAAGATATGATAAATGTCAAGAGCGATGTGTCAGGCATATTCATACCTGAAAAGGGGCATGATGATACCATAAAAAAGGGTGATGTGCTTGCAAATGTTATAGATCCTTATGAAGGACATGTTATTAAACAGTTTATTGCTCCTTGCGACGGAAAAGTGTTCTTTGTACAGGATAGGACATTATTGCTTGCAAACGCCTTAGTATATAGAATTATTAAGGAATGTTAGGAGTGACAAAAATGACAAAAATTGACATTATTTCCGGATTTTTAGGAGCCGGAAAGACCACACTTATTAAAAAGCTTATCAATGAAGCTTTTAAAGGCGAAAAACTTATGCTTATTGAAAATGAATTTGGTGAAATAGGCATTGATGGTGGTTTTCTTAAGGATGCAGGTATAGAAATAACTGAGATGAATTCGGGTTGTATCTGTTGTTCTCTTGTAGGAGATTTTGGAACAGCACTGAAAAAAGCAATATCAGAATATGCACCGGACAGAATAATTATTGAGCCTTCAGGTGTGGGTAAACTGTCTGACGTTATTAAAGCTGTAAAAGATGTAGCTAATGAGCTTTCTGTAGAATTGGACAGCTATACAACAGTTGCTGATGTATCAAAATGTAAGATTTATATGAAGAACTTTGGTGAGTTTTTCAACAATCAGATAGAAAGTGCAAATACTATTGTCTTAAGCAGAACACAGACTGCCTCACAGGACAAGATTGAAAAGGCTGTTGCGATGATTAGGGAGCATAATGAGCATGCAACTATAGTCACGACACCTTGGGATGATTTGGATGGTGCCGCTATAAGAGAGGCTATGCAGAATCACAAAACTCTTGAAGAAACAATGGTAGAGGAGCACGAGCATCACCACCACCATGAGCATGACGATGAGTGTGGCTGCCATGACCACGAGCATGAGCATCATCACCACCATGAGCATGACGACGAGTGTGACTGCCATGACCACGATCACGAACATCACCACCATCATGAGCATGGAGAAGAGTGTACATGTGGCTGCCACGACCACGAGCATCATCATCACCATGCAGATGAGGTATTTACAAGCTGGGGTGTGGAGACTCCACATAAATATAATGAATCAAAGCTTAATGAATTGCTTGATGAGCTTGCACATACAGAAGAATATGGAATTATCTTAAGAGCAAAAGGTATAGTTCCTAGCGATGCAGGGGAATGGATATACTTTGATCTTGTTCCGGGCGAGTATGAGATTAGAAAGGGTAATCCGGATATAACAGGTAAGCTGTGTGTTATTGGAAGTAAGCTGGCAGAAGATAAGCTTGCACATTTATTTGAGGTTTAAAAGGAAAGTAAAATGAAGCAGCCTGCGGCATTTAAAGATGTTTGCTATTCCATGACAGACTTTGTATTAGTGGCTGTTATGGAAGACAATAACATACGCAGGCTGTTATTCATGGAAGAGGAATATGATTATGGCACGTAAAGAAAAGGAAATACCTGTATATATATTTATGGGATTTCTTGATAGTGGAAAGACAACATTTGTGAATGAGACTTTACTTGACAGACAGTTCACAGATGGAGAAAGAACACTATTGCTTGTATGTGAGGATGGTGAGGAGGAGTATGATTCATCAGCACTCGCTGCAGAAAATATTTATATGGAATATATCGATGAAGAACAGCTTACTACAGAGCATCTTTTAGACCTGCAGGATAAATATAAGCCTGAGAAGGTCATGATTGAATATAACGGAATGTGGAAGCTTGATAAGATATTTGAAATACGTGTTCCAAAGGGATGGACAGTTGTTCAGGTATTGTCCTTTGTGAATGCGGAAACATATGATGTTTATTCAAATAACATGAAGGCTACAATGATTGAACAGGTAAACAGCGCGGATAT
>JBJEMQ010000349.1:0-5581 GCA_051879755.1 Coprococcus sp.
ATTAGGGGTAGTTATGAGGCAAATACAGTATGAGAAGGTGTTACAATCTATCAAGTTTTTGACAAATTCTACTGAAGAAATAAAAAGGGCATTAGGTCATAATGATGTTACGAATGTCAAGGATATACTAATTAAATGTCAGGAAATGGCGATTGAGCTTGGAACGGCTATTGAGGCTTCGGAAGGGGATGGATTTGTCACAGTGTCTTATCTTGAAGAATACTGTGAAATGCTATATCGGATTTATGAGGAGATTCATCAACATAATGTATTAAACCCTAACAATATATATAAGAAATTAAGTAAATGTATTATCAAGATAGAGAACAGTATCAAGAATGACGTAAAGATTAAAAAGGAAGCTGTATTTTTGCCATATAAAGCATCTATGTGGGATAGCCTGGAGAGTATATGGATGGCAGCAAATGATGATCCGGATTGTGATGCGTATGTTATTCCGATTCCGTATTTTGATAAAAATCCGGACGGCAGTTTTAAAGAAATGCATTATGAAGGAGATCAGTATCCTGATTATATTCCAATTGTAAGGTATGATGAGTTTGACTTTGAGACACATCATCCGGATATGATATTTATACATAATTGCTATGATGAATACAATCTAGTGACTTCTGTTCATCCTTTTTTCTTTACACTCAATTTAAGAAAATTTACAGATAAACTTGTTTATGTACCGTACTTTATCTTAGGGGAGATAAGACCAGACGAAAAAGAGAAAATTGAAGATATGAAGCACTTCTGTATTACTCCCGGGGTGGTTAATTCGGATTATGTGGTTGTACAGTCTTCCGACATGAGGAAAATTTATATTGATGTATTATGCGAACAGTTTGGAGAAAATACCAGAATAATATGGGAAAAGAGAATTCTAGGGTTAGGATCACCAAAAGTAGATAAAGTATTGAATACAAAAAAGGAAGATTTGATAATTCCGGATGAATGGCTAAAGATTATACAAAAGCCGGATGGAAGTTGGAAAAAAATTATTTTTTATAATACTAGTATAACAGCACTTTTAAAATATAGTGATAAAATGCTTCGTAAAATGAGGAATGTTTTTAAAACTTTTGAAGAAAACAAGGATGAGGTGGCGTTATTATGGAGACCGCATCCATTGATTGGGGCAACGGTAGCAAGCATGAGGCCGCAGTTATGGGATGAATACAGTAAAATGGTTGCTCAATATAAGAAAGAAGGTTGGGGAATTTACGATGATACGGCTGATATGGATAGAGCTGTAGTGTTGAGTGATGCCTATTATGGGGATGGAAGCAGTGTTGTTCAGTTATATTTGAAAACAGGGAAACAAGTCGTCAGGCAGAATGTTTGTTATAAAAATGAATCAGAAAAAATCATGCACATTGAAGATGGGGTTATAGTCGATGGTAAATTATGGTTTGTTGTAAGTGAAGTGGGAGGATTGTTTTCTTATGATTTAAATTCTGATCAGGTAAAATGTTTTGTACTAGAGGGCATGAAAGACTATTGGAACATCGATGGAGCCTTTAGAACAGTCGAATATGTAAATGGTAAGATTTATATGATTCCGTTTAATGCTGATGATATTATAGAGGTAAATTTAGAAAGTATGGATACGGAACATATTAAAATAAACAATGGTTTTAAATTCAAGGAAGGAAAGAATTTCATGGCATCTTTTGTACGAGGTGATAATATTTACTTCTTTGGAGTTTTGATGCCAGTTGTTTTGAGATTGAATACTCTAGATAAATCTTTTGATTATGTTGATCTTACAAAAGAAAAAGTTATACAGGAGATTAAAAATAAAGATGCTTATTTTAGAAAGCAGATTGTTTATAAAGATGGCTATATTTATGCCCCATTTTGTAATATGCAAGCCGTTTTAAAACTAGAGTGTGAAACTATGGAGTATCAAATAATTAAATTGGGAACATTTGATTCCGGATATTCGGGCATTTGTTATTATCAGGGAGAATTTTGGTTGTCACCTAGAAAAAGTGAAAACCTTGCAATATGGAATGAGGAAGATAATAGCGTGAGATATATTGTAAACCAATGCGTGGAGGATGAATTGTCTTACATAGGAATAGAAAGGATTCTGAATAAAGTAAGGCTATTTCCAATAAAAAATCACGAAATAGCTTTTCCGAATTCAAAAGAAATAGAAGAAGACAGAGGCGAATATTGTTTTGTTAGAAATGAAAACGGAATCACTTACTATTACGAGGTTGGAGAGGGCAAACTGACAGTGATATCTAATGATAGAATAGAAGAGAGAAAAATAAGGTTCGAAAGGACTATGTTTTGTGATTTTACGCTTGACACTAAGCAGATGGTTTTAGAGAGCGCATTATTTGATTTGGTAGATTTATTTTCTGGACATAATATAAGAGAGAATGTTGTGGAAAATAGACAGGTTGGAGATAAAATATATCTAACTATGAAAGGATAGAATAATGAGAGATTGCGTGTATTTGCAGTGTGATTGCAGATTTAACAAATGGATGTTTGAATTGATTGGTAATGTGAGTGTATTAGAAAGAACTATACATAAATGCAAATTATTAGGATTAGAAATTATATCTAGTGTTTTTTCGTGTAATGAAAATAAGAAATTAATTGATATACTAAAAAGAGAAAATGTAAGAGTTATTGAATCATATGAGGAAAACACAAATAAGAGGTTTATGGATTCGATTGAATACATTGAATGCATATATATTATTCGTGTAGGAGGTGATCAAGTTTTAATAGACATAGACAGAATCAAAGAAATCCTGTCTCAGATGCATGAAAGAAATGATGAATGGTTTTTTGAAAAAAGAATTAATTCTGTTATACCAGATATTATTAGGAAAGATGTTTTGTTAAGATACAGAGAGAGTATACAAAGAGAGTCAAGATACTTTTTTTCATTAGAAAAAGAAAATATAAAGAAATACAATTACGAAGTATTGCCAATGTTGATAAATAGCTTTAGAGCAAATTGCAATGAGGGGTTTAGATTATGTAGAGATGTAATTGAAAATGATTTAAATATTTACGATTTATCCGCAAATCTTATCAATACACTGAGTAACAATAGAGATTTGATTGAGAGTGGAATTTGGAGAAGTTGGATTATTCCTCCTCAATATAGCGACTTTTACTTAGATGAGAATAATGAAGTAAATCCATGGTTGTCTAAACCGTTTATAGATTTTATAAGACCAAGATTGAACAAGAATATGTCTGTATTTGAATGGGGATGTGGAAATTCAACATTGTTTTGGAGCCATAATGTAGAAAGAGTAACGGCAATAGAATACAACCCAAAATGGATTGACAAAATGAAAAATGTTATAGGAAGCAATGCGGAAATTCGATATTATCCACTCGAATATGATGGGAGTTATTGTCGTGCTATTAATGAGACAAATAAACAATATGATATAGTATTAATTGATGGTAGAGATAGAGTAAGATGTGCTCGGAATTGTGTGAAAAATTTGAAAAGAGAGGGCGTGATTATTTGGGATAACTCTCAGAGAGAATACTATCAAGAAGGGTTTATATTTCTGAAGGAACAAGGTTTTAAGAGTTTGAACTTCAGCGGTTTATTTCATGGAGTACCATTTAGAGAAGAAGAAACAACTTTATTTTATCGACCGGATAATATATTGGAAATCTGATTTACATAAGATTGAGTTGCACAGAGATAGGAGGATTTGCATGGAATTTCATAATATTTTTAAGTTTTATGATAAATTACAAGACGATGAAAGTAGGAATCTGTTTATTGCTAAGATGGACTTTTTAATACATAATGATGAGCGTAACTTTATTAAATTTTTGCTGAACAATAACAAGAAATATATGGTTTCGCGATATGATGATATTCGAGACTGGTATAAAAATAAAAAAGTAGTTATCCGTGGTGCTGGATGCGATGGCGAAATGACATACAGAATTCTTCAGAATATGGGAATTGAGGTGGAGGGGTTTTGCGATAACTCTATAACTAAACAGAACGAAGGATTTATGGGGAAAAAAGTTATTTCCGAGGCAGATTTAATCGTAAATTATAGAGATAGATTTGTTGTGATCGCTTCAAGAAAATTTGGAGCAAGTATGTACTCAAATATGATATCGAAATATTTCCCAAGGGAAAACATTTTTTTGCCTAGAAATGGAATGCTTTATGCAACAACAGGGATACAGTATTTTGATTGCCCATTGTTTGTGCCAGAAGAAGAGGAAATTTTTGTTGATTGCGGATGTTTTGATGCTGAGACTAGTAATCAGTTTTCAAACTGGTGTAAAGGGAATTATAGTAGAATTATTGCTTTTGAACCAGATAAGATTTTGTTTTCAACGATAAAGGGAAATTGTAAACTTCCACATTTTGATATTTTTCCGTATGCGACAGGCGAACATAAACATGAAGCTTCGTTCAGTATGACATCAGATGGCGGAAGTGGAATATCTGCTAATGGAAGTGAAAAAGTTTGGGTAAATAGCATTGATAATGTATTAAATGGTGAGAAAGCAACATTTATAAAAATGGATGTTGAAGGAGCAGAATTGGAATCGTTAAAGGGTGCGAGTTTGACAATTCAAAAATACAAACCTAAATTAGCAATATCTATATATCATAAGCCAGAGGATATAGTTGAAATTCCTTGTTTTATAGAAAGTTTGAGGGACGATTATAGATATTATATTCGCCACTATACAAACTGTATGTGGGAAACAATTCTTTATGCAATTTAAGACCAAAGGAAAGTATCAAAAGGTTATGGGGGAAGAAAAACATATGAAAGCGTATGAAGAGATAAAGAAAAAGGAACGGTTACTTGCAATGATAATAAGAAATGATTATGAGTGTGAAGGAGTAGATTTTATTACGCCCGGAGACTTTTCACAGCAGGTAGCATATATGCATCATCCAACTGGAAAAATAATAGATGCTCATGTTCATAATGTTGTACATCGAGATGTTTTAATGACTCAAGAAGTACTTTTTATTAAAAAGGGTAAATTGCGGGTAGATTTCTATGATGATTATGAAGATTATTTAGAGAGCAGAATACTGAGTCAAGGAGATGTAATTCTACTTGTTTCTGGAGGACACGGATTTACTGTTCTTGAGGAAATCGAAATGATAGAAGTAAAGCAGGGTCCTTATTCAGGGGACGCGGATAAGAAAAGATTTAAGGGTGTGGATGAAACTAAGATAACTTTTGCATGAGAAGTAAACAAAGAGAGGAATGCTATGAGTTTTATACCAGTGAATGAGCCGTTATTAAATGGGAACGAAAAGAAGTATTTATGTGAATGTATTGATACAGGATGGATTTCATCGGAGGGACCTTTTGTTAGAGAATTTGAACAGAAGATGAGTGCAATTGTAAATAGAAAATACGGAATTGCTGTCTCTAATGGTACAGCAGCTCTAGAAGTTGCTGTTAGAGCATTGGAAATAGGACCTGGTGATGAAGTTATTATGCCTACTTTTACAATCATATCGTGTGCCATGGCTGTAACAAAAGTGGGAGCAATACCGGTATTTGTGGATTCAAACCCCGATACTTGGAAT
>JBJEMQ010000350.1:0-5540 GCA_051879755.1 Coprococcus sp.
CCACTTAAAGTATTTCATTTTGACTGCTTCTGGATGAAAGGTTTCCAGTGGACAGACTTCACATGGGACAGTGATGTATTTCCTGATCCTAAGGGAATGCTTGAAAGAATAAAGGCAAAAGGACTTAAGGTATGTGTATGGATTAATCCATATATTGCACAGGAGTCATGCCTGTTTGATGAGGGTATGGCAAAAGGATATTTTCTGAGAAGACCGGATGGCTCTGTATGGCAGTGGGATATGTGGCAGCCGGGTATGGCTATAGTAGATTTTACAAATCCTGACGCATGTGCATGGTATAAGGGGAAGCTGGCTGAGCTTGTAGATATGGGTGTTGATTGCTTTAAGACTGATTTTGGCGAGAGGATACCGGTAGACTGTGTATATGCAAGTGGTATGGCACCTGAGAAGATGCATAATTATTATACATATCTCTATAATAAGGTCGTTTTTGATGTGTTGAAGGAAAAGAAAGGCGAAAATGAAGCATGTTTATTTGCTCGTTCTACTACGGTAGGAGGACAGAAATTTCCTGTTCATTGGGGTGGTGACTGCTGGTCTGATTATGAGTCAATGGAAGAAAGTATCAGAGGTGGATTGTCACTTCAGATGTCAGGCTTTGGCTTTTGGAGCCATGACATAGGCGGTTTTGAGCATACATCAACGGCAGATGTATATAAGAGATGGTGTGCATTTGGATTACTGTCGTCACATAGCAGGCTTCATGGAAGTACTTCATATCGTGTGCCTTGGGCATATGATGATGAAGCAGTAGATGTAGTAAGACATTTTACCAGACTTAAGGCAAGAATAATGCCATATTTGTGGAAAACTGCCGTAAATGCACATGAAACAGGAATACCGTGTATGAGAGCTATGGTACTTGAGTATCCGAATGACAAAATGTGCTGCTATCTTGATAAGCAGTATATGCTGGGTGACAGCCTTCTCGTTGCACCTGTGTTTAATGCAGACAGCGTGGCTGAATATTATCTGCCTGAGGCAGGTGGAAACTGGACTGATTTTGAGACCGGTGAGCAGAAGAAAGGTGGCAGCTGGTATAAAGAAAAGATAGGTTATACATCTATACCTTTATATGTAAAGCCAAACAGTATTATTGCAGTTGGCGCAGTAGATGATGATCCTGTTTATGATTATGCGGAAAATGTTACCTACAGGATATATGAGCCAAATGGCAGGGCAGAGACTGTTATTTATGATGCAAATACTGATAAGACAGCAGAAATAGTAACTGATTGCGTGGATGGTATATTGGATATATGTGTATGCAGTGACAAAGCATATACAATAGAGCTTGTAAATATAGTTGTAAATATGGTAAAAGGAGCAGAATATCGTATAGAAAAAGGTAGTACTATATTATATAATTGCAGTAAGCAGATTAACTGTATTTTAAAATAAATTATATAGTAGGGAGAGTGAGCAATGTACCGTGTAATAGATGAAACAAAGATAAATCAGTTAGTAAGTGAAATGACGCTTGAAGAAAAAACTGGCATGATACATGGTGTTGGATTGTTTCGGACAGATGGGGTAGAAAGGCTTGGCATTCCAAGTCTTGTAATGAGTGATGGACCGTTAGGTGTAAGATTTGAGTTTAAGGATAAGGAATGGATTGCACTTGACCTTACTGATGACCTGATAACATATTGTCCAAGTAACAGTTCTGTTGCAGCAACATGGAACAGGGAATTGGCATACGCAATAGGTGATGTATTAGGAACAGAAGCAAGAGGTAGAGGCAAGGATATTATTCTGGCTCCGGGAATAAATATAATGCGAACACCTCTGTGCGGTCGTAATTTTGAATATTTTAGTGAAGACCCATATCTTATTTCTCAGCTTGCCACAGGTACGGTAAGAGGCATAGAGAAACATGATGTATCAGCATGTGTAAAGCATTTCGCTGTAAACAGTCAGGAGATAGAGCGTTCATGGGTTGATGTGAATATAAGTGAAAGAGCACTTAGAGAGATATATCTGCCTGGCTTTGATGCTGTAGTAAATGATGCAGGAGTTGGTTCTGTAATGGGGGCTTATAATTTGCTAAGAGGTGAACATTGTTGTCAGAACCAATATCTTCTTGATGATATTCTTCGTAATGAGTGGGGTTTTGAGGGTTTAATCATTTCTGACTGGGGAGCTGTTCATGATACAAAGAAAGCGGCTGAAAGCCCTTTAGATGTAGAAATGGATATAACATATGACTTTGATAATCGTTATATGGCAAATCCTCTTATCGAAGCTGTAAGAATGGGAGAAATATCTGAAGAGTATGTTGATATCAAGGTTAAAAATGTAATACGTTTTATGATTAAGCATAAGATGATTAAGCTGGTTACAGATATAAGGGATAATGAAGAATATGTATATGCTGAGAAGAATAATGAAAGAAGCAGCGGAGTATATAGTATTCCTTCCCATAGACAGACTGTACTTGATGCTGCAAGAGAGTCGGTTATATTGCTTAAAAATGATAATAATCATCTGCCACTTGATACACATAAATTCAGCAGGATGCTGGTTGTTGGAAATAATGCCATAAGGCAGCATGCCAATGGCGGAGGAAGCGGCGAGATTCATGCGCTTTATGAGGTTACACCACTTCTTGGAATTAAGAGCCATCTGGGTGGTAATTATAAGGTCGATTATACACCGGGATACTATGTACCTCCTCGTGAAGAGACATTAAGAAACTGGCAGGAAACAAGTCTTATGGATGAGACTGGAAAAAGAAAAGCAGAAATAAAATTTGCAGAGAGTTTTGCTGATAAGCATGCTGAATATAGAGCTGAGGCAGTGAGACTTGCAGCAGAATATGATGAGGTTATATATGTAGGTGGATTAAATCATGATTATGATGCAGAGGGATATGATAAGGCTGATATGAAACTCCCTTATGAACAGGATATTCTTATATCAGAGCTTCTGGAAGTAAAACCTGATATGACCATAGTAATGCTTTCCGGTAATCCTGTAGCCATGGGTGACTGGATTGACAAAGTACATTCGCTTGTATGGATGAGTTATGCAGGAATGGAGGCAGGAAATGCTTTGGCAGATGTATTGCTTGGAAATGTAAATCCGTCAGGTAAGTTACCTATGACTATTCCATATTCTTATGATGATACACCAACTGCAAAATTCGGAGACTATCCGGGAAGAAAGCTGACAGAGGAAGAGAAGAAGATAATAGATGCACATCTGACAGAGACCTACAATGAAGATATATTTGTAGGCTACAGATATTATGATACATATGATGTACCGGTATGCTTTCCGTTTGGATACGGACTTTCATATACTGAATTTTCATATGGAGATGCAGTATGCAATATGATAGATGACGGAAGCGATATGATATGTGAGATTGGTGTAGACATTGAGAATGCAGGTAATGTGCCGGGCAAGGAAATAGTGCAGCTTTATATAGGATCTAAGGAGCAAAAACAGGGGTATGCAAAGAAAGAGCTTAAAGGCTTTGAAAAAGTATATCTTGAAGTAAATGAAAAGAAGCATATAACATTTAAACTGGATAAGAAAGCATTTTCTCATTATCATGAGGATGTGGGAAGTTGGGAACAGGAAAAAGGAGCATATATAATAAGTATAGGAAGTTCTGTTTCAGATATTAGAACAACAATAGATATGGAGGTATGACATGAAATTTTTTATTGATACAGCAAATGTTGAGGATATTAAAAAGGCAAATGAGTTAGGTGTTATAGCCGGAGTAACAACTAATCCATCACTGATTGCAAAAGAAGGCAGAGATTTCAAAGAGGTTATCAGAGAGATAGCAGATATCGTTGATGGACCTATAAGCGGTGAAGTAAAAGCAACTACAAGTAAGGCTGAGAATATAATTGAAGAAGCCAGAGCTATAGCTGCTATACATAAAAATATGGTTGTTAAGATTCCTATGACTGAGGAAGGATTAAAAGCAGTTAACGTATTATCAAAAGAGAATATAAAAACGAATGTAACACTTATATTCTCGGCAAATCAGGCGCTTCTTGCAGCAAGAGCAGGTGCAACATATGTTTCACCATTTTTAGGAAGACTTGATGATATATCACAGCCGGGTATTGAATTGATAGAGAATATCGTACAGATATTTACAAACTATGATATTAGGACTGAGATAATCGCAGCCAGTATAAGAAATCCTATTCATGTTATGGAGTGTGCAATGGCGGGAGCTGATATAGCAACTATACCTTATAGTGTTATTAAACAGATGATTAAACATCCTCTTACTGATGCAGGAATTGAGAAATTTATAAAAGATTCTGAAGCAGCAGAGGGTGCAAAAAAAAAACAATAGAAATTAAAGAGATTACAGATAAGTCATTTTCCAATTATGGAAGAATAGTAGACGATATGGATTTGAGTGATATGGTTAAGGAGCTTGCTGCCATAATACCTCCTGATAATGTTGTATACGAACCGTCATCAGCAAAGCTTGAGGCTGTATTTTCAGAAGAAGATGCAGTCAGGCTGTATGGAGGACAGGCAGTTCAAGTAGGGTATTGTGCAGGTCATAACAGAAAGCTGAATGCAGTAGAGTATCATAAAAATTCGGAAATCAATGTTGCGGGAACAGAGGCAATTCTTATTCTTGGGAAGGTGCAGGACATCAATGCAGATGGAACTTATGATACTTCACTTATGGAAGCATATAGGATTCCTGCAGGTGCTGCGGTAGAGATTTATGCGACAACATTGCATTATGCACCGGTTCAAACTTCAGATAAAGGATTCTCGGTCGGAGTAATTCTTCCAAAGGGAACAAATACACCTATAGAATTATCTGCTTCAGACAGTATACAGGATAAGATGCTTGCTGCAAATAATAAGTGGCTTATCGGTCATGCAGAGGGCGGCCTTCCTGAAGGCACATTTATAGGATTAAAAGGTGAGAATATAACAATATAATAATATAATAAGTAAGCGGATATAAGGCTTATGATGGAGGTAAAAACAGATATGATTAACATACCGGAAGTGAAGATAGGAATAGTTGCAGTAAGCAGAGACTGCTTTCCGGAGAGCCTGTCAGTAGATAGAAGAAAACGTCTTGTAAAGGCATATAAAGAAAAATATGGTGCAGATACCATATATGAATGTCCAATATGTATAGTTGAAAGCGAAATACATATGAAACAGGCACTTGAGGATATTAAAGCAGCGGGATGTAGTGCTTTATGCGTATATCTGGGAAATTTCGGACCTGAGATTGCAGAGACAATGCTTGCAAAATATTTTGACGGACCTAAGATGTTTGTTGCAGCGGCAGAAGAGACTCAGGATAATCTTGTTGGCGGCAGAGGTGATGCATATTGTGGTATGTTAAATGCCAGCTATAACCTTAAGCTTAGAAATATTAAGGCGTATATACCTGAATATCCTATAGGAACAGCAGAGGAATGTGCTGATATGATATATGAGTTTGTTCCTATTGCAAAAGCCATAATCGGCTTATCCGATTTGAAGATAATCAGTTTTGGACCAAGACC
>JBJEMQ010000351.1:0-5533 GCA_051879755.1 Coprococcus sp.
AGGATTTCCCGGAAATGACCTGTTTATATCCGAATTATCGGTAATCCAATACTTTTTTCCAACATTAAACGAGCTGTAATTAAGTGACGGTATCAAAAGTATCTGTTTTCCTGATACTATAGCACCCCTGCTTTCTAACTCATCAAGCTTCTTTGACAAAAGAGAACATATGTATAACTGTTGGAATTCATTTCCCCGCATAGCACCTACTATACATGCTGCTTTATCTCCGCTTCCGAATTTATATCCCTGTATTGTATATTCCCCTCTATATGCGGTGTTCATTGAATATATGATTTCTTTATTCATTGGTGCCTCCAAATATTCTGGCTACCAGAGAGCCTTCTTCTATAACAGGATATTCTCTTAATGAGAACACCATTCCACTCCTTGGAGCTGTAATAGTTTCTTCAATAGAACCGGTAAGTACATTTACAATATGACCTATTACATCTCCTTTACGGATTATTCCCGAATGTTTAACTGCCGGAATAAATATTCCGCTGCTCTCAGCATTTATATATGCTACATCATCATCTCTTGCAATCTTTGGTATATGAGTATTATTGGCTGCGCCCTTCCATATACCCATATATTCCATAAGAGAAAAAAGTCCCTCTACTATCTGATTTGCATAGTCATAATCTATCTTAAGAGCCACACCGGATTCTACAACCATTGACTTAACCCCCATTTCATTTAATGCATATGCAAGACTGCCTACCATAACTGTAGACGAAGGGTGCACCCAGATAACATCGGTATTCATTCTTGCCGCATATGGCTCTATATCTGCTGCAATATCCGAATTAATCCTAACCTGCGGCAGTTCTTTAAGATATACACTGCTTGAATGTATATCGACACATATGTCTGAACCTATTATATCCTTTACCACAAGTGCGGCTGTATACTCTCCCACCGTTCCCTCTGTAGAGCCGGGGAAAAGAGTATTCATATCTATATCAAATACAGGAACATCTCTATTCTGAGCCTCTAATCCCATAGGATTTATAAACGGATATACATCTACTATTCCTGTCAACTGGTCAAAATCTTTCTTAATTCTTCTTATCAGTTCGTAACATATATACTGTCCCGCCACTTCATCTCCATGAAGTCCTGATACTATACTAAGTCTTTTTTCTTTACCATTTGGGAAATCAGGTGCCAGACGATTTTTCTTCACCTTCATTACCTCGCCTATCAGCATACTTGCTGATGCCACTGTCTCTATCATATATCATCACTTCTCCTGTAAATGTTTCTCCACTAACACACGGAAAAAGCAGGATACTTTTAGTGCCCTGCTTTCACTGTATCTAACGATATTATACACAATTCCCCAATTCCTCGTCAACCAAAGTAAAGAATCTTAAGCTCTCTTTCTGTATTCAATACGAAGTTTATCTGCAATAAGTGCAATAAATTCTGAATTTGTAGGTTTTCCCTTTCCTGCGTTTACAGTATAACCAAACATATCATTTATAACATCTATCTGTCCCCTGCTCCATGCTACCTCAATAGCATGTCTTATAGCACGTTCTACACTTGAAGAGGTTGTCTTATATTTTTTTGCAATAGTCGGATATAACAGCTTTGTTATATAATTCAACATATTTGCATCATTTACAGCCATTATAATACCTTCTCTGATATATTGATACCCTTTTATATTTGCCGGAATTCCGATATCCCTTATAATATCCGTTACATCACTTTCAATATTATCTGATGCCTTTATTGCCCTTGATTTATTAGGAATACATACAAGCTCGTCCGCTTCCTCTGTATCATATTCCTGCTTACGCTTAAATATCTGTTTTATCCTTGCTACAAGCTGAATAGGATTATACGGCTTTAATATATAAAATGTTGCCCCCAATTCAAATGCACATCTTATAAGTCTCTGCGAACCGACAGAAGTTACAACTACAAATATAGTATCTGTCAATTTCTCATCATTCCCTATCGTTTCCATAACAGCCAGACCATCTATAACAGGCAGACATATGTCCAGAAGTACTATATCAGGCTTGTACTTTTTTATTGATTCTATGGCGGTTTCCCCATCACTCACCTTATCCATAATATTTATTTCTTCATTTGACATATTTGCCATAAGCTGGCTTGCAATTAACTCACATTCACTATCAGCTACTATTATATTCATCCTGTTATTACTCATGACCATTCTCCATTTCGTCTATTTCTATGTTTTGCACTATTCGAATAATGTATATAAATAATATTCGACAAAATCGCTTTTGTCAAGCATTTTAAATATCATTTTTGATATCATTATATTACGCGCTTTTCATTTTGTTATCTAATCTGATTTTATCTGCTATCAATGCAATAAACTCTGAATTCGTCGGTTTGCCCTTACCCGCATTTACTGTATATCCAAAAAGTTCATTTATCGTATCCATTCTTCCTCTTCCCCATGCAACCTCAATAGCATGTCTTATAGCACGCTCTACTCTTGATGATGTTGTATTATATGCCTCTGCTATAGCAGGATATAGCTGCTTTGTTATGGAATTAAGTATATCCATATCATTTACTGCTATTACAATAGCACTTCTTAAGTACTGATATCCTTTTATATGTGCCGGGACACCTATCTCATGAATAATACCTGTAACTGTTCCTTCAAGCTCAGTATCCGAACTGTCACTTTCATTAAGCTCAAGATAATTATCATTATGTCTGCTCCTGCATGTCTCATCAATTATATCCTTAACTTTTTTCTCTTCATATGGCATATCCATTATACGGAATACAACTCTGTTATCTATGCAATAATACAGGAATTTCAAGTATTCCACATGATTTTTCGAACCGCACATAATAAATCTTACATTCTTTAGATTTTTGTATTTTATTGTTTCTTCTATTATATCAAGTATGTCCTTTTCCGGTAAAACCTCATCAATGATAACTACATCAGGTGCCTTCCTGACTATCGCTTCCATACCGGTCTGTCCTGTAGTACATATATCGATTAATTCGTAAGTAGGAGTATTCTTTAGTGCATTTTTCAACTGTTCTATTTCTCTTTTGTCACGTTTCACTATCAATATCTTTACATGATTCATGTCATTTCTCCCTCCACTTTTACTGCCATAATTATTATATAATTCCACAGCATCATTGGGAATACTCTTCACTTCGCAAGTTGCGACAAGAATAAGCCTCCTACTAATTCTCCAGCATATTTTCGACAAATACTCCATATCCCTTTCTGGGATTATCAACAAATACATGCGTTACGGCTCCTATTATCTTATCATTTTGTATTATAGGTGATCCACTCATCCCCTGTACAACGCCACCTGTAAGATTAATGAGTTCCTGATCTGTAACCTCAAATTCTATGTTCTTATTATTGGCATTATAATTTACTTTTTCTATATTAATTTCATATTTCACCAGCTCACCTGTAAGTCTTGAATATATATATGCTTTTCCTGTTTCCACATCATTTCCCTTTGCAATATACAATGCATCATTTACATTATAATGTTCATTCACATAATCCTTATCCAGATTACCTATTATGCCATTTTCTGTATTTTTATTTATTATTCCTATCAAATCTCTTGTATATACTATACTTCCCTGTAGCTGTCCCGGCATAGAATTATATGATTTATTTATTTTTGTTATATCTGTTGTATACATCCCCCCTGTAGCACACCGTATCATCTGTCCTGTATCATTATCAGATACACTGTGTCCTAATGCCATAAAGCTGTTTTCATATATAAATGTCACAGTTCCAATACCGGCTATATCATCCTTCACCCATAACCCCAGCTTATACTTTCCTGTATCCGACATGACCGGTGTTATATTAATCTGTCTTTTTTCTTCATTCCTTACATAAGTAATATTAAGTTCCAAGCCTCCTGATGACTCAATGCACGAAATAAGTTCATTTTTATTATTTACTGTCCTGCCATTTATCTCTGTAATATAATCACCTGCCTGCAGATTATGCTGAGAGGGACAAACCACCTGTCCCTCTTCATTCACTATATCGCCAGTATCTACAACCATAACTCCATCAGTCTTCATATATATACCCATAGGCTCGCCTGATGGTATAACCTTTTTATCTGTCATATCCTCAAATACAAACTTTGCATTGTCATATTGAAGCTTTGTATTGTTCTCCTTATATGACAGATAGAAAACAAACAGAAATATAATAAATGCTATATCTGCAATCAGTAAGATAATAAGCGATTTTCTATATCGTTCCATATTTACTTCCTCCCACACTTTTTTCGCACCATTTTTACTATATAAGAATTACTCATACAGGAAAGAGTGTTTCTATTTTATAGGAATTCCCTATAATACTATAACAAAGTGGACAAGTCCACTTCAACTCCCTAAATCCCTCACACATGAGGGACTTGTTCACTTTGCGAGCCGAGCACGGTCAGCTTTTGCTGACATTTTCCTATCGTGCGAGTGCTCATCCTCAGCGGAGCGTTTTTTATTTAACAGGAAATTCAGAGGAATTTCCTGTTAAACAAAAAAAAGAGTAACAGCTTATGCTGTTACTCTTAGTATGGGTTAATTAATATATTTAATTATGGTTGATTTTTGTTTGCTCTGCCATTTCTTTCATTTCTCTGGCATTGCTTATCACTGTCTCTGTAATCTCTGCTCCACCAAGAAGCCTTGCAATCTCTTCTATTGAACCATCTCTGTCAAGTTTTCTTATATTAGTTATAGTCTTATTATTTACTGCATTTTTTTCGATAAGATAATGATTATCCGCCATAGCTGCTATCTGCGGCAGATGCGTTATACTGATTACCTGATGTGATTTTGCAATTAAAGCCAGCTTCTCAGCTACCTTCTGAGCTGCTCTTCCACTTATTCCCACATCAATCTCATCAAATATAAGTGTATCTATATTATCCTCACCTGCCATACAGGACTTAATAGCCAGCATAACTCTTGACAGTTCACCACCTGATGCTACCTCATATAATGGTCTTACCTTTTCACCCACATTTGTAGAAATCACAAAATAGCAATCATCTATTCCGTTTGCCGTACAACTGCTTAACTTATCAAAAACCATGTCAAAACTCACCTGCATAAAGCTTAGTTCTTTCAAAGCTTCACATATCTGCTTACATAAAATTACAGACTGTTTTTTTCTCGCAGTTGTAAGTTCATCTGCACATTGCATCATTTCAGCATAAGCTGCCTCTAACCGGTTATTCAAGTCTGCCACATATTCGTCATATTCTGCCAGCTTATCATACTCCTGTTTTATCTTATCTAAATATGAAAAAACATCACCTATTGTTCTTCCATATTTTCCTTTAATTTCATTTATAAGATTAAGTCTGTCCTCAGTATCCTTAAACTGTGTCTCATCAAATTCCATACTCTGCATATATTCACTTAATCCCATATTAAAATCATTCAGGAGTGCATCTATATTTTCTAACTGGCTATATATATCCGAAAGCTCTGAATCCAGTTCCTTTACACCTTTCAG
>JBJEMQ010000352.1:0-5525 GCA_051879755.1 Coprococcus sp.
AAGAAACAAAAAAAGAGAAGACAAAGCGCGGTGAAGAGCTGATGCGAAAACTTGGTATTATCGACGTGGCAGACAATGATATAAATGAAGTGTCAGGCGGTCAGCTGCAGAGGGCATGTATTTGCAGAAGTATGATTAACAGACCTAAGGTTTTATTTGCAGATGAGCCAACAGGTGCGTTAAACAGAACAGCTTCTAATGAAGTAATGGAAGAACTGGTGAAATTAAACGGAGAAGGAACTACCATTATGATGGTTACCCACGATGCCAAGGTGGCAGCGAAGTGTTCCAAGGTTCTTTATATTGTAGACGGTAATATTAAAGGAGAGTATAAAAGTCCTTCGGGAGAAGAAGTTCAGGAGAAGGACAGAGAAAGAAAACTGAATAACTGGCTTATGGAATTAGGATGGTAATATACAGATGAACTTCACAAACTTGGCCTTGAGATGATAAAAGAATTTTTTTGTGTGGAAAAATAAGTATATAAATGGGTTATTTTGTTGTGTAAAAAGTGTGTATAAAAATTGACATTACACAATTGTTGTGTATAATAGTAAGTGCGAGGAGGTACAATAATTAGTGAAACAGAGAGATTTAATTAAGAAACTTGAAGATAATGGTTTTGTATTTGAAAGACACGGTGGTAATCATGATATATACAGACGTGGAAATGATATAGAAAAAGTGCCGCGACACAAAGAAATAAATGAGAACTTAGCAAAAATGATAATAAGAAAATGGAAATTATAATTATAAAGGAGTGAAAATATATGAAACAAGTTTATCCAACTTTCATTTTGAATACAAATGATAATTCAGAACATCCTTTTTTGGTATGTGTACCTGATTTGGAAATATTTACAGAAGGTGATAGTTTTGCTGATGCAATTGAAATGGCAAGAGATGCCATCGGATTAACCGGAATATCAATGGAGAATAATGGTGAAGAAATACCTGTTCCATCTAAACAGGAAGTTGCATTAGAAAAAGCAAAACGAGATACGGAAATAGTTGATTTCTCAGAAGGTATTTTAACATATGTTGATGTTGATTTTTCAGAATACAGAAGAAAAATTGATACAAAAACGGTGAGAAGAAATGTTGCTTTGCCAAGTTGGTTAAATTATGAAGCTGATAAAGCCGGTGTTAATGTATCAAGAATTTTACAGGAAGCTCTAATTAGTATACTTAAATTGGAAAGAAGAATGTAGAAAAAGTAGCTATCCCCTATTGCAGGAATGTGCAGATGAAGATGTCAGCAAAGCTGATGCACATTGACCTTGGTTTGCAAATGTAAAATATAAAAAAATGATAAAAAAATGCACTTTTTTGTGGAAAAATTCGACATATTATACTATAATGTATACATTAATGAGAATGGTTTTTAACAGAATAAAATTATGTTGTGAACAATGCACTATCAGCCTTGTGAAATATTTTACTTAAATGATAAAATTTACAAAATAAAATCATCGAAAAGTAGATTTATTTGTCGCTATATGCTAAAATCAATAAAAAGGGTGTGACTAGGGATCGTAATTTGTAGTTAGTATATAAAGCAAGGGAGTTTGATGGCGGATGGCAGGAGTTTTGAACATAAAACAAGGAACCAGAATGAAGCTGGCATTCGATGTGCCGGCGAATCAGGAACCACAGTTCAATATGATGTGTACATACAATAAGGCGATTGATGAATCGGCGTTTCTTGTATCTATCCCGATGCTTGATGGCAAGGCACTTATACCTGAAGAGGACCAGAAGATGCTGTTCCGATATGGAGAGGGCGAAGAAACACAGGTAGTAGCCGGATATGTCGATGATGTTGTTAAGGAAGGAATTCGCCGTTTCTGGAAGGTAAGGCGCGTGGCAGAGACAAGACAGTTCATAAAGCGTGTTGATGTGCGTATGAAAGTTGAATTGCCGGTTAAGTACATGCAGGATACATGGGCACTTAATAGCATGGGGGAGATAGACAAGGAGAGCGGAGAGACTGCGGATATATCAAATAACGGTCTTGCTGTATGCATGAACAGATGGTTCAATGTAGGCGAATCGTGTATATTCACATTACCGCGTCTCGGTACAGTTTCAGATGGACAGGCATCTCAGGACGTAGTTGGAGTAGTATGCTGGACAAGGGAACTCCCAAAAGGTGGAGAGTACAGATATGTAGCAGGTATTCAGCTGAGATTTGGAGATCAGGAAGAACGTTCTAAGATGCAGAATTATGTAGCTTATGTGAAGAAAAGATATAAACTGTGAGAGAGCGTATGGATACAGAAAGCAGAAAAGATGAAGTCAGGGACACACAGAATATACAGCAGAAGCCGGATGGAGAGGAAGCATCGGTTACTCCGAAGAAACTGAGCAGACGTAAGCAACGCAGGTTAAAACGTGCAGAACGGGACCAGATTATCCGTATACAGGAGCTTGAAGAACTGATGAGCAAATGCGGAGATGACGTGGACCCCGAGACTATAGTCAGTATGTATGTTCCACACAGGAGACGCAGGCAGATAGGTGCAGCACTCCTTAGAATGGACAAATGGAGACTTGCACTGTTGGGATTGCTGCTTGCTGTATGCATTATATTTATAATAGCATTCATGCAGGAGAAGATGGGGAATTTCACCATAAACCTGAACAGATTGGAGTTATACCGCAAAGGAATAAGCATAGCTGAGACGGGAGATTTCAAGGACGCTACAGCAAGACTTAAAGCAGATACCGTTCAGGATGCAACAAATATATCAATAGATGATCTTCCGGAGGATTTGGATGATATAGAAGGAAGCCACAATGGCAAAAACTATATGGCGTATACCTATTATATCCGTAATGCCGGCAAAGAGGATCTTGGTTATGTAGCCAGAGTCACACTCGATTCCTGTGCGAAGGGCGCAGAGAAGGCAGTCCGGATTGCCGTATGGAGAAATGGTGAGCGTATAGTATATGCAGCTCCGGCAGCAGATGGTACGGCCGAGAAGGATTGTGAGAATTTTAAATCCGACAGTGTAGTGTGTGAATATAGAGAAGAAGAATTTCTGGTTGGAAATGTTGATAAGTACACGATAGTTATATGGATGGAGGGTGATGACCCTGAGTGTGTGGATTCAATTATCGGAGGAAGTGTACAGTTCAGCATGCATATAGATGCTGATTATGATGATGACACAAGCCTCTTATGGAAGTTCTTCACAGATATTAAGGATACACTTACCGGAGATAAACCGATAAATGCAGCAGGTAACGAAGCTCCGAACAACAGCTATTACAGCGACGGGGAGATTACCTGGGAGAACAGAAGAAACAAAGAATAAACACATATACAGCTGGTACTACATAAAAGACAGACATTAAGAAAAAGTAACAGACAGAACAAAAGAAAATATGAATATTACAGCACCACAACTGCTGTATTATATATTCCTGAAGAAGAAATAATGCGAGAAAAAGGGGGATTTGGAGCCCTGTCATGAAATGACATCCTCACCGGATACGGTTAAGAGGAACTCTCCAAACCGGGCCCGGTGAGAGTATGATTTGATTACAGGGCGGGGACTGACCGATTCTTAATCAGAAAAATCTTCGGGGAAAGTAAACATAAAGGAGGACAAAAGTATGGAAAATTCAAAAAGTGTAAAAGCATTAAAGAAGCAGCTCGCGGCTGCAATCGCCATGGTGCTCGTAGCTGCCATAGCACTTGCATCATCAACGTATGCATGGTTCGTAAATAATGCACAGGTTACGGCAACAAATGTTAATGTTCAGGCAGCAACTGCATATTCATTATTGATTTCTCAGGATCAGAGTTCTTGGGGAACAACTACAGAACTTGATGCATTGACTAACAAATTGACACCGGTTTCAACTATTGGTGAAATAAATGATACAGAGTTTGCATTGACTGACAAAGGTATTGATGATGGTACTACAGTTGCAGTTGGAGATGTTCGTTTTACCGCTGGTACAAAGTGGGAGAACAGTTATATGACTGAATTCGCCGAGGTAAGTAAAGCTTCTGTAACTGCAGGAGGTACTGCTAGTGATACTTCTAAGTATTTCTATACTGAAGAAGTGTATATGAAGGCAGCACAGGAAAGCAAACTGTTCCTTGATGCTAATGGAATCAAGGTCGTATGGACTAAGGAAGGAGAAACTACACCTAGTACTTTGTCCATTTCAGAATTTATGGCCTTGACAACTGTTGATGATAAGGATGATTACAATGCTAAACTTACTAGCGCACAGGCTCTTATTAAGACACTTCGTGTAGGATTTACTATTACTCGGTATGAAAACGGAGTGACTACCGGCAATGTTGATAGTAGAAAGTTCTTTGAATACCAGCTTGTAAATGATTATATTGAGGATGCTAATGCAGTTAATACAACAGTTGCGTCCAGCTCTGGTGCTGAAGGTCTGACTAAGGCTGTTAAGGCAAGTGATAGTAGTGTTGCAGCTATTAGTGTTTCATCTAGTGCTATGAATGGAAAGACTATCATGGATTATGCAGCTAATGGTTCTGGAACTTCTATGGTTGCAACTGGTGATCAGACAGGTAAAGACAAATTGGCTGATCTTGCCGTTAATGAAGTTGTTAAGTGTGACATTTATGTTTGGATGGAAGGTTGTGACTATGATACAGTAGCAGCAAACATTAGCTCTTTCAGTGGCACTGGTCTTACTGGACTTCAGTTTGGTTTCTGTTTGGGTGAATAATCTACAACATAAAGAAGGATAGTGTGGTTTTAGTATTTATACACATTATCCGGATGACGGGGAACTCCCTCTTAGGCAGTTGTGGTGCCTAGGATGGGAGTTTCTTAAATTATATAGGGAATTCACGCGGATTTTCTATATAATTTAAGAAAAAATCCTTTGTATAAATGGGGAGTTTTGTGAACCTGTTTATGGCGTTGGATAAGCCTTATTTACAGTTGTTTCCTAACAAAAAAAGGCGCATAAATATTGAATTTGACCGGTTGATATGTTAATCTAGAGTTAGATTTATATACATATTTATAGGCGTCCTTCATCTGAAATATTGCTGCCCGGAGTGACATTCGAATCGTGTGGTCAGAAACCATAATATTCATTTATCGACTATGAATTGATTTACAACCGGGGGAGTGGATAACAGTATTGCAACAACAGAAATGTTCGGGCGCTATTTGTCATACACAGATATAAAAAGGAAAATGCGAATGAAAGATAAGATATTGAAATGGATGAAATATAAATGGGCTATAGGCTGTTTTGTGATTGCAGCACTGTTGCTTGCTGTTTCGGGAAGCTATGCAGCATATACCAGCTTCAATAGTGTCAAGAGGGTAGTTTCTACCGGCAAAGGTAACAGTACAATGTTCAGCTCCAATTATCTTTACCTTGTGGGTGTGGATGAAAGTGAATATACAACCAGACGAATTTCTCCCACTGAAGAAAAAGAAGGGGAGACGGTTACGGGATATACATTTACAGTCCAGATTTGCAATTACATATTTGGAAATGAAATGACATACAAC
>JBJEMQ010000353.1:0-5505 GCA_051879755.1 Coprococcus sp.
TACATAAAAAGCCATTTTCAAAAAATGTAAATACATATCCATAAGCTGTGTGCCACAAAATACTGCTATGGCAAGCCCCACACTTAGGAATGGGCCAAAAGCAAAGTGGTCTTTTTTGCCACGTTTCCTTTTAAGCAGACATATAACACCATAACCGCCACCAAGTACTAATCCTATAAGAAAAGCAATAACTGTTGCTTTCCACCCCAGGAAAAGACCCGCAGCAAACATAAGCTTAATATCACCGCCGCCAAAGCCCTCCGGTATGACAAGTACGATAAGGAAAAGCGGGAGGCTGATGCAGAACATTCCAATAATTCTCTCTAATATAGTCGCTCCGCCTACAGTAAATATAGATATAACTCCCAGTATTAATATAATAACATTTAATACAAAAGGAATTTCCATAGTATCCATATCTATACATGTAATTATAGTAAGTACTGCAAAGAAAAGAAATATTGTTAATGCCTTAAGATTAATCCCATAATAAACCGTAAGACCTACTGCAGAGATTCCTCCAAACAACTCAACAATCATATCTCTTACTGATATTTTTTCTCCACAATATCTGCATTTTCCTTTTAAAGAAATCCAGGAAATAATAGGAATCATATCCTTAACTGAGAGTTCGTGTCCGCATTTCATACATTTCAATTTATCTTTTGCAAATACCCTCTTTTCAGGAAGCCTGTATATAACTATATTTGCAAATGAAAATACAACCACTCCAATAATAAAAAATATAAAATATAGCAACCCTTTTATAAAAAACTGCATCCGCCGCATACTCCTTATGTTCATATAATGTTAACAAAAATTATATTACAAGTAAACATCACTGTCAAACACTATAACAATTGTAAATATCTGATATTTATGCTAGTATTTTTATTTGAATAATATAACTCCCTGCAAAGTCACCTTATATCCGGGACGTTATAATGAGAGGAGACAAAGCATGAATAATATTACATGGAAAGGCCGTACTGCAGCCATCATAGATTTGGCAAAGCTTACTTCCAATATTGAAAATATAAGAAAACGGTTGAAACCCGGCGTAGAACTGATAGCCGTCATGAAAGGTGACGGTTACCGTCATGGCATAGCCGGTCTTTATCCCACTCTGAAAAAGTGTGGCATAACAAGCTATGCAGTTGCCATATGGGAAGAAGGGAAAATGCTTCGTGATGCCGGATGCGAAGAACCAATACTTATTCTTGGCGATACAAGGGAGGACGTACTTGATGAAGCATTAAAATACAATCTTGATCTGACAGTTTTTTCATTATCCGGTGCACAAAATATAGCAGATGCTGCCAGAAGAGCAGGCAAAACACAAAATATCCAGATAAAGATTAATACCGGAATGAACAGAATCGGATTTCCTGTCAATGATGAATCCGTAAAGGAAATCAAAGAAATTTCAAAATTAAATGAGCTCAATCTCACCGGTATATTCACACATTTTGCAAGAGCTGATGAAGCCGACCATAAAAGTGCTGATAAACAATTAGAACTGTATCTCAATATGGTAGAAAGGCTTAAACAGGAGGGAGTCACTTTCCCTAAGCATCATGTATCAAACAGCCCTGCTATTCTTATGATGCCTCATGCGCAGCTTGATGCTGTTCGTTGCGGCGATATTATGTATGGACTTACGCCTTCTGATGAATACGACTGGAAAAATTCAGGTCTTCAGGAAATACTCAGCTGGTACACATATGTTGCCATGGTAAAAGAAGTTCCTGCCGGTTCTGAAATTGGCTATGGTGGAACCTTTGTCACAAAGCGTCCGACAAAGATTGCGACTCTCCCTATAGGTTTTGCAGATGGTTACAGCCGTTATCTGTCAAACAAAGGGAAAGTTATCATCCGCGGCAAGGAGGCACCTATAGTCGGCCGAATATGCATGGATCAATGTATGGCAGATGTTACTGATATCCCTGATGTTGAAAGAAATGACACTGTAACGCTTCTGGGCGATGGTGTATCTATTGAATGGATGGCTGATCTGCTTGAAACAAATGTAGATGTAATAGTATGTAATATCTCAGCAAGAGTCCCAAGAGTATATGTGAACTGAGAAAAAGTTTTTCCTGATAAACTAAAGCACGCACTTTTGCATAAAAATTCCTCTGCAAAAGTGCGCATATATACTTGCTAAGTATTTAATTCTTTATATTCTTAATCTTTTTCTACTGCATTGTATATATCCCTCTTTGGTACACCTCGGTCAACAGCCGCCTGTTTTATAGCTTCTTTCTTAGACATTCCCTGGTTAATATACATTCCGATATGTTCCTCTATAGTCATTGCTTCGTATGCAGCCTGCTGTTCAGCTTCTTTTGCCGCTAAATCCAGCCCCTCAATTACTATTACATACTCTCCACGAGGTTCATTTTCCCCATAATATGTTATCGCATCAGAAAATGTAGTATTCTCTATTGTTTCATGCTTTTTTGTAAGCTCCCTTGTAAGAGTTATGTTGCGTTCACCCAGAACATCATATAATTCCGTAAGCGTTTTCTTAAGTCTGTGCGGCGCTTCATATATAACCATGGTTCGTGTTTCATGCTTCAATTCCTGAAGAATACGTGCTTTTTCTTTCTTATCATGCGGCAGAAATGCTTCAAATGCAAATCTTCTTGTCGGCAGTCCCGATGTGATAAGTCCTGATATAGCTGCACATGCTCCCGGAACAGAAGTCACTGTTATACCCGATGCAAGACTTTGCTTTACAAGCTCTTCTCCCGGATCTGATATGCCCGGTGTACCGGCATCAGTTATAACCGCTATATTCTTGCCTTCAAGTAACTTCTCAACAAGTACCTTCGCTTTATCATACTTGTTAAATTCATGATAACTCGTCATGGGAGTTCTAATTTCAAAATGATTAAGCAGCTTAATACTGTTTCTTGTATCCTCTGCTGCAATCAAATCTACCTCAGACAATATACGGACAGCCCTATATGTCATATCTTCAAGATTTCCTATCGGTGTAGCTACCAGATATAAAATACCACTCATATCCATTCCTTTCATTCAATTTCTTCTCATACAATATGTATTGCCCTGCACTTCATTTCAGCGGCAGGTAATCACCTGTCTGTTTTTGCTTCACCTTCATATGTAGAAAGGAGCTGTCGTGTATATACTCCCGGTGACTCATACACTATCATAGGCGGCTCTATCTTTATCATGGAATTTCCACCCTTTACACCTTCAATAATAACCATATTCGGTTCTTTATCAACATAAGGATATACCAGCTGCATCCTCTTTGGCTCCAGTTTATTTCTCATCAGACAATCAAATATCTCTGCCAGTCTGAATGGTTTATGTACCATATAAAAACTGCCTCCCGGCCTTAACAGATAAGCTGCAGATGCAACTACTTCCTCCAATGACACAAGTATTTCATGCCGGGCTATATTCTTTGGCTCGTCCGGATTCTCCAATCCATGACTTCCTCTGATATATGGAGGATTAGAAGTTACTATATCAAAAGAGGCCTTCTTGTAATTACAAGGGACCTCTTTTATATCTCCACAGTCTATTCTGACTCTGTCCGACAAATCATTTAAACTAATACTTCTTGCTGCCATCTCCGCACAGGCTTCCTGTATCTCAAGTCCTATAAAATGAGGTTCTGTACAACCCATTAACACAGCCTGTCCTTCCAAAGCCTGCTTTGGCTCAGGCTCCTTGGCTGCCATAAGTATAGGTATAACCCCTGTTCCTGTACCAAGGTCTATACAACGATTTCCCGTTTTTTGCTTTACGAAATTTGCAAGAAGCACTGCATCCATACCAAAGCAGAACATTTCTTTGTTTTGTATAATCCTATAACCCTTACATTGTAAATCGTCAATTCGCTCATTTGGTTTAAGATTAATCATCAAATCCGGATTGTCCTCCCTTATCCTCAAGTGCCTCAAGCGCTTTATATTCTTCCTCGCTGAGTCTTTCTGAATTTCTTCTTTTTCTTGGTTTAAAACGAAGATCTGAAACGGGATATTCGACAACCTCTTTATTATCATCTTTATCTGTAACTACTACTTTTACTTTTTGTCTTAATACGTTTACAGATAATACTTCTCCCTTATTTCCATCAACTGTTTTTACAAAATCACCTACATTTGGAAGATTCTCATTCAGATACTCATAAGTATCCTGTTCATGTTTCAGACAGCACATCAGTCTTCCACATACACCTGATATCTTAGTCGGATTAAGAGAAAGATTCTGCTCCTTTGCCATCTTGATAGACACAGGAACAAATTCTGATAAATGTTTGTTACAGCACAATTCTCTTCCGCATATTCCTATGCCGCCCACTATCTTGGTCTCATCTCTTACCCCAATCTGTCTAAGCTCTATTCTTGTCTTGAATACAGCAGCTAAATCCTTTACCAGCTCTCGAAAATCTATTCTTCCATCTGCAGTAAAATAAAATAATACCTTGTTATTGTCAAATGTATACTCAGCCTCTATAAGCTTCATATTAAGACCATGCTTTGCTATCTTCTCAAGGCATATATCAAATGCTTTTCTGCTCTTTTTCTTATTCTCTTCATACTTTGCATTATCTTCTTCTGTTGCAAGTCTTATAATCGGCTTAAGCGGGGAAGTCATTTTTGTTTCATCTATCTCACGTCTGCCCAGTACCACTTTACCATATTCTATACCTCTTGCAGTTTCCACTATAACGCATTGACCAGTCTCTATCTGAAAATTCTCAGGGTCAAAGAAGTATATCTTACCATTTGGTCTGAAACGTACACCTATTATTTCCTTCATTATTTATTCTCCTTCATGGTGAGCAACATCAGTTCCATAGCAATATCAAAGTTGACATTTGCCTCAAGTCTGATTTTTGCTTTATCCATTGCTTTTATTACATTTTCAATTCCTTCATATGAAATATGCGCTGACTGTTTTTTTATATCTGAATAATATTCCTTAAACATCAGCCTGCCCGGATTATTAGTCACCTTTAGCATAAGAATATCTCTATACCACATCATCATCATATCAATATAGTCACCTATCTTGAGCTTATGGTGATTCATGTTCTTAATTGCAAATACTATATCATCTACAGACAATTCATCAATACGTCTGAGCAGTGAAACTACATCTTCCTTAATCTCTGTGTAATCCTCGCTTGTCGCAAGTCGTATTGCCTTACCAAGATTACCCTGGGCAAAATCCATACAAAAATCTGCTTTTTTCTTATCAAGCTTCAATTCATTTACCAGATAAGCCAGTACATCTCTTTCTCTTACAGGTTTAATATTTAAAACTATACATCTTGAAAGAATAGTTGGCAGAAGCTTTGATATATTATTTGTCAGCAAAATAATAATTGCATAAGCAGGCGGCTCCTCAATTGTCTTAAGAAGTGCATTCTGCGCCTGAATATTCATCAGATGAGCCTCATCTATTATATATATCTTATATCTGCTGCTATATGGCTTTATATCTATATCTTTATTTATC
>JBJEMQ010000354.1:0-5441 GCA_051879755.1 Coprococcus sp.
AAATAGATTATAATGACATAGAAGACGATATTAAATTATTTGCTGATTACATTATGGATTTGGATGAAAATAAGCATTCTTTCTATTTTATATATTCCTTCGAAGTAAATAGAAGATTATTTGTTAAAAACGTAGTAGACAACTATGAAAAATTGAAAAGAAGATTTGCGGAGTTAGAAGAACCAAACAAAGATTTAAAACAAAGATATTTGCAGCAGTTACTTGTCAAGATATATGTGAACTCTATAAAACCTACATGCTATTTTTGTGATATGGAATATAATAACAAGTGTAAAATGGATGATGTTAAAGAACTTAGAAAGTTATTTAATTTTACATATATTAAAGCGAGTAGACCGTTAGATGACGATGATACTGATCATTCGCATATGTTGAGTAAACAGATGATAAAGATGGTTAAGTTGGATGAGAGTTGGAATGAACTAATAAATTCGCTTCCAGATGAATTGCTTAAACCGATTCAAGATAAAAAAATTGATGAAAAAGTAAGAACGGCATCGTTAAAATCATTGAAAGATACAATAAATGCTCTGGAACAGACCAATGGTGGAAAAACTGGAGAATTAATGTTAGATATGAACGTTACAGAGGATGATATAAGTGAACTCTTGCAAAAGATAACATCAACTACCTATAACGTGGATGGTTATTATCTGGGAGAGGCTTCGCAGGGGTTGGGTTATAGTAACATGATTTATATGCATCTTCAGTTAAAGGAATATGAAAAAAGCATTAATCCATTGAAGGTAAATATGTTTTTCATTGAGGAACCAGAGTCCCATATGCATCCTCAAATGCAACAGGTATTTATTAAATATTTGATTAAATATTATAGAGAAAAAGGATTACAAGGAGTAGTGACGACGCATTCAAATGAAATGGTAAGGGTTGCTGGAATTTCACATTTAAGAGTTATACGTCGTGCTGGCGATTTTAAAAGTGCCTTGTATAATCCATCTTCATTAGTAGAAAAATTAAAAAAGTCAGAGAAAGACGAAGACAAGGAATTGGCTAATTTCTTTGATTGGTTTTTTGAAATTGGATACTCGGAAATAGTATTTGCGGACAAAGCCATTTTGTATGAGGGCGATACAGAACGGCTATTAATAAGAAAACTGTTAACTTTGCCTAAATATGAAAAATTAAGTCAACAATATATCGCGTTTATTCAAGTGGGTGGTGCCTATGCATATAATTATCGCAAGTTAATAGAACTACTTAAAATAAAAACACTAATTATAACGGATTTAGATTATGATAAAGAATGCATAGAAGCAGAAGAAATAAAAAAGTCAGAAATTACAAATGCAACAATTAATAATTTCTATAAAGAAACTAACTCGCAGAATCCTAAAGTTGAACAGTTATATGGTTGGAAGGTTAATAAGGAAAATATTATGAACAATGGGTTAATATATGTTGCATATCAAACTTCTGAAGATTCATATGCCAGAACATTAGAAGAGGCAATGCTTGGAAAGTATTTTGGGTTTGATATCTCTCAAAAATTGAAAAGGTCTGATTGGTGTACGGAAAAGAAAAACTCCAAATTGCAGTTTTCAATTCCGCGCAATAGACAGGATGAAGATGACAGTGAAATTTCATTAAGAGATATATTAAAATCCAGTGCAGGGACAAAAACCGATTTTATGTATTCTGTAATTATGAATAATCTTTTAAATAAAATGGAACCAAACTATATAAGTGAGGGATTAGAATGGCTAATGAAATAAATGAAAATATATTTTTGGTAAATGCACCAGCTGGAAGTGGAAAGACAACCGAAATTAGAAAAATGGTAGACACACATTTGAGAGAATATCCGGAAGACAATATATTGTGTATTACATATACCAACAGAGCGGCGGATGAACTATCTAAAGACATTGAATCTGATAAAGTATTTTTTGGTACGATACATTCCTTTATCAACCATTTCATAAGTAGCTTTTTTTCGCATAGGGCGATTATCGACTTGTATTGGGAAGTATATAGAGACAAAATTGTTGAAAGGATTGAAAATGTAGAAGATAAAGATAATGTTCGTGAAAGTAATGAAAGATATATTGAAAAATATGGGAGACTTGATTTAGAAACTGTATATAGCAATATTCAAGAAATTACATATAATGAGGCTCCTTATAATTCTTTATATCGAGGAGCATTATCTCATGATGATTTAATCTCATTTACAAGGATTGTAGTTGATAAGTTTCCGGTTGTAAAAAGAAAGATTGCGGATAAATATCAGCTAATATTTATTGATGAATATCAGGATACTTCGGCGGATGTATTACATATATTTTATGAGGCAATGACAAATAGTAGTGGAAAAATGTATTTGTTAGGAGATAAAATGCAGCAGATATACAAGACATATGATGGCAGTTTTGAAAAGGAGTTTTTAACACTAAATCGTTCCAAAAACTTAAATACTAATTACAGAACAACACCATATATCGTTTCTATATTGAATCGTATATATAATGATGAATTATATATACAAATTCCTTATAAACATAATAAAGATGAAGATATGTCTTATTTGCCCGAAACTATTATTACATCTATTCCAGACGAAGAAGTTATCAAGAAAAAGAACGAATATCCAGATTCCATGGTATTATATTTATTAAACAAAAGCAGGTTTTATGGAATAGGTGCAGAAAATTTATACGATACAGTTCGGAAAATGGAAAAGTATCAGCATGGAAAAAAGTATGGTGTTGTAGATGTTTTAACTAATATAGAGAGCAATCCAGATAAATTATTTGCATTGTTATTTCTGTTTAAGCAAATTTGTACAGATTATGGAAAAGGGTTATATGGTCAGGTTTTAAAAACCATCAAAGACCATAAAAACCAGCTAAATAGTTCAAAATATTCTGTCAAGCAACACACAGACAAGAAAACTATAAAACTGCTTTTAGATAATGTGTTAGGTGCATTTGAACAAGGCGATAATAAAATAGTTGATTTCCTAAATCATGCAAAAGAACTGGATATGATTGATGATGAATATATAGAAGAAATTTTGGGTGATGAAGATTATGCTACGGTTTTGGAAGTGCCTATTCAGGAATTTCATAATCTTGTAAACTATCTTCATAATCCGTATGTTTCCACGCAACATGGTGTAAAGGGAGAAAGTCATGATACAGTATTATTTATAGCAGCTAACAGTAATCATGATCCGGTTGTCAATATCTCTAGATTTTTTGAATTATGGAGTACATACGATATTAAATTGGCGGAATTCGAACGGTTTTATTATGCTTATAAGAATATGTTGAATGATATAGAGTCAAGCATACGTATGAAAATTACGGATATGAAAAAAGATGATTACGTAAATCATAAGGAGTATATATTTAAAAGTGTAAGCGATTTTTCGGAAGCATATGAGGAAAATTTATATTATCAGGGTCTTCTAAAGACTGACATTGAAAAATTTTTGGGAAAAGAAGGTGTTACAAGTGCTAAAGCGTGTTTGAAAGAAAATCTTGTATATGGTGCCTTAAGTGCGTACAAATTATTTTATGTAGGGTGTTCAAGAGCAAGAAAGAATTTATCTATTATAATTGATAAAAAAGATGTTCAGGGATTTGAAGAGCCTCTTATTAGGAAGTTAGAGATATGTGGATTTAAAATAAAAAATGATTAAAAGCAGTTTAGTTGCTATATTAAAAGAGGTTTGCCACAGTGCAAACCTCAATTTGTGTCCCGGCTTATGCAATTTTTCGAGAATAATCTGTGACATATGTTTGATTGTCAGCTAAATTAATGCCAAGGCTTCTTGCTATTTCCAGTTGTTTTTCTGAAGGTTTGTGACCAGAGGGGAGATTTCTTGGATGCCCTGATACAGTGCTGGTTTTACCTACCGAAAACTCAATAATATTTGTAGATGTAGGTGCTGATAATTCTAAAGAAGAAATCTTTTTGTTTGTGCATAAATCACAGGAAATATTTTCTTTTATTTGGGTAAGTTCATTGGGAGACATTCTTTTATAAATCAGAACTCCAGCTATTGTCACACCAAGCAATACAGAAGTAACTATAATTTCTTTCTTGTGGCTTTTGATTTCTTTGAATAGGTTTTTCTTTTCAGTAGTTTGAGTAAAGTTTTTGGTAGTTGGCATATGGACCTCCTTTTGACAGATGATTGAAAAAATGCTACAATTCAAGCATACGACAAGGTTGTCGGATAGTCAATAATTTATGAACAAAACTAGATACGACAATATTTGAAATTTGTCGGCAGTGGAGGAATAGATGGCTTATAAAAAGAGTAAAAAGGCACCATTTGACAAAAACTGTGTAATGGAAGCATTACATCTTAGAGATTGCAGTATAAGAAAATTAGATGATGCCAATGGATTTGGCTGGTCTTCAAAATCGGTTGAAAGAGGATTAAGAGATAGAGAAGTTTCACCAGATCTTTTGGACGCATTAGGGAAATATCTAAATGTTGAGCCTGATTATTTAGCTGGGAAGTATCACCGAGAATGCGAAAAAGTAAAGGATCCATTTATAAGAGAAATATGGATGCGGGAATTAAAAGCAGAAAAATATCCATACATTTTGAAACAACAGAAAACTAAGATTGAAGGGAAATTCCTATATGATAAGTATGTAGAATATGTTTTGACTATTCATGATATATCTATAGAACAACTTAATAGTATGGAAAAGGAAAAAAGAAGAGATTTTCAAATTGCATTAGAAGAAGCCATTGCACCACTTATTATCAAATATTTTCCACAGAATGCATTTGGGAGAGATACATGGCCGGATATTTATAGATTACAAAACGAAATAGAAGATTATGGAATGGATGATCCGGAATTACCAGAAGATTTTTGGGATGAAGACGGTGATAACAAATAAGTAGGAGGTTATGCCTCTCGCAAGCAATACCGCATAACCATATCTACTATAAATCAGCATTGTATAAAGGAATTACTTTTTGTATCGCATAATTTTCTCCCAGTTATCAGGGAACCCCATTTCCTTGAGTAATTGCTCACGAGTAAGATGCGGACATTGTTTGAGAACCTTCTTGATGAGTTTAGTTAAACCGGATTTAAATGCTTTAAAATCCTCATCACTGATAAGATAGCGTAAGGCTATCACGACAGCAAATAAGTCCTGCTTCCCATATTGATAGCTTCTGTTTTTCTGGGGAATTTGTAACTTCTTATGTAATAGCGTATCTGGTATTGTTTCATGTATACGGAATGAAAAGAGGCGCTCTCCATGGGCACATACATTTCTGCATCGTGCAATTATTGTAACAAATTGGTGCAACTGCTTTTCTGAAATATTGGTAAAATTCTTGCTTATTTTGGTTCTTAAGTCAGTGGTCGCATATTGATACATTTTGGAAATAGTGATGAAGAATTTCTTTGCAGCTATACCCA
>JBJEMQ010000355.1:0-5433 GCA_051879755.1 Coprococcus sp.
CAATACTTCACAGAATAATACCAAATTATGTAACAGGATTTATATATGGCGCACTTGTTGAGTCGTTCTGTAGTGAACAAAACAGTCGAATGATGGCTATGGATTCGGCTACAAAGAGTGCAAAAGAAATGCTTAATGATTTGAGTATAAAATATAACAGAGCAAGGCAGGCGGCTATAACTCAGGAGATAACAGAGGTAGCCGGTGGTGCAAAGGCTCAGCAGAATAGAAAATAAAGGAGGTCTGGTGTTTTGAATAATGGAAAGATAGTACAGGTTATGGGACCTGTGGTAGATGTAGAATTTCCTGATAATGATTTGCCAAACATCAAGGATGCTCTGGAAGTAGATAATCATGGAAAAAGATGCGTCATGGAGGTGGCACAGCACATAGGAAATAATACAGTGAGATGTATTATGCTTTCTGCAAGTGAGGGATTATCTCGTGATATGACAGTCATTGCAACCGGTGATGGAATAAAAGTTCCCGTAGGACCGCAGACACTTGGACGTCTGTTTAATGTACTGGGAGATACGATAGATGGTGGTGAAGACCTGTCGGAAACAGAGCATTGGGTTATACATCGCGATGCGCCATCATTTGAAGATCAGAGTCCGGTAGTAGAAATACTTGAAACCGGTATAAAGGTAATAGACTTGCTTGCACCATATTCAAAGGGTGGTAAGATTGGACTGTTTGGTGGCGCAGGTGTTGGTAAAACAGTACTTATTCAGGAACTTATACAGAATATAGCTACAGCTCATGGCGGATATTCTATATTTACAGGTGTTGGTGAGCGTTCCAGAGAAGGAAATGATTTGTGGTCAGAGATGAAAAGTTCAGGTGTACTGGCAAAGACAGCTCTGGTGTTTGGACAGATGAACGAGCCGCCTGGTTCCCGTATGAGGGTTGCAGAAACAGGACTTACCATGGCAGAGTATTTCCGTGATGTAAATCATCAGGATGTATTGTTGTTTATAGACAATATATTCCGTTTTGTTCAGGCCGGTTCAGAAGTGTCTTCACTTCTTGGACGTATGCCTTCAGCGGTTGGTTATCAGCCTACGCTGGCAAATGAAATGGGAGAATTGCAGGAAAGAATAGCATCTACAAAAGAGGGCTCAGTTACATCAGTTCAGGCTGTATATGTACCTGCTGATGATTTGACAGATCCGGCTCCTGCTACAACATTTGCACATCTTGATGCAACTACAGTTCTTTCAAGAAAAATAGTGGAACAGGGTATATATCCTGCTGTAGATCCGTTGGAGTCTAATTCACGTATTCTGGAGATAGACGTAGTTGGAGAAGAACATTATACAGTTGCAAGACGTGTACAGGAGATTCTTCAGAAATATAAAGAGCTTCAGGATATCATAGCAATACTTGGTATGGAGGAGCTTTCAGAAGATGATAAGCAGACTGTAAACAGAGCAAGAAAGGTTCAGCGATTTTTGTCACAGCCATTTCATGTAGCAGAGAATTTTACAGGTATAAAGGGAAAATATGTTCCGCTTAAGGAAACTATCAAGGGCTTTAAGGCTATCATAGATGGTGAGATGGATGAATATCCTGAATGGGCATTTTTTAATGTGGGAACTATAGAAGAAGTTATTGAAAAAGCAAATAAAGGACAGTAATTATTGTTGACCATAGGATGGAGGAGTGCAATATGAATACATTTTTTTTAAGAGTTTTATCAAGTGATAAATTGTTCTTTGAAGACAGAGTATGTCAGCTTGTACTGCCTCTGGAGGATGGTGAGATGGCAGTACAGGCACATCATGCTAATATGGTTATAGCAACCAGTATTGGTGAGATACGTATAAAAACTGCAAAGGGTGATGAGATTACAGGCGTTGTTGGAGAAGGTTTTGTACAGATAGTTAATAACAGGGTTATCCTCATTGTGGACTCAGCAGAGAGACCGGAAGATATAGACAGAGTACGGGCGAGACAGGCAAAGGAGAGGGCAGAAGAGAGACTGAGACAAAAGGAAAGCCTTAAGGAGTATAAACAAAGTGAAGCTTCACTTGCCAGGGCGCTGACAAGGCTTAGGGTAACAGAGAAGCTTTAGTAGTGTAGGAGAAAAAGGGGTATTTAAATGGTACGATTAGTTGCCGTAGTTATTTCATGTATTTTTTTGATTATTTATTATGTTCCCAAGATGTCATATTATGCAAGACATCCGGAAAAGTATGATGAATATACATGTTATAAGATGGTGCAGGTGATGGTTGAACATGTAAGGAAAAGAGGAAGGATAACTACAGTTGCATCGGGTATGGAGAAGCTGCCTGAAGAGGGCGGATATATTATGTATGCAAACCATCAAGGGAAATGGGATGCACTTGGTGTTATAGCGGCTCATGAAAGACCGCTTACATTTATTATGGATGCAAAGCGTTCTAATATGTTTATTGTTGACCAGTTATGTAATATGATGAGAGCGCAGAGACTTGATAAAGAGGATATAGAACAGCAGATTCAGGTAATCAATGACGTAGCCACGGAAATAAAGGCAGGAAGAAGATATCTTATGTTTCCGGAAGGTGGTTATGATGACAATAAGAATACTTTAAGTGAATTTAGTGCAGGCAGTTTTAAAATAGCTAAAAAGGCAAAGTGTCCTATAGTGCCTGTTGTGTTATATGATTCATTTAAACCTTTCGGAGAAAACTCATTAAAAAAGGTTATAACGCAGCTTGCATTTCTTGACCCAATACCATACGAGAAAATAGAGAAGCTTAAAACAACTGAAATTCGTGATATGGTAGTAAGTCTGATTGAAGCAAAGATTAACACAATGGAAAGTATGAATGATTGGTAATAAGGTAAGCGGGTATGGCAAATAAAGAAGATAAAAATAAAAATGCAGATACAACTGATAAGAAGTCTGAAACTAAGGAAAAAAAGAGTGGAACAGGCAGAGTTATTGTAATAACTGCTGTTATATGTGTATTGCTTGTGTGCAGCATATGTGGTATCATATATTTTGGTTTTGTATATAGTAGTAGCAATATTGCAGATAAAGCGGCTTCAATATATGCAACAGGAACGGGTGAAGATCTTAAGGATATTATACCTCCCGGATATGTAAAGTATTGTGAAGAGAATTTGAATTCAATGTCTGTAGCTGAGATGCAGCAGATTCATATAGATGATTTCAGAGGTATAGTATATGAACAGATTGGTGAGATAAAATCAATAGATGCAGAAAGACAGGAAATATTATCTGTCAGTAATGTTGGTGAATTTGCCGATGAATTTGCACAGCATGGTGTGAAGGGCGTAAAAAAGTACAGATGTGTAAGAATGATTTGGCATGTAAATGGAAGTAATGGAACGGTCGATATACCTGCTGAGGTATATGTTTTAAAATGCGATGATGGCTGGTTCCTTGATTATGTAAATATTACAGAAGAATAAATGATGTAAGGAGAGTAAAAATGGACGAGAATATGAACAACGGACAAAATTTTGATGCAAATCAGCAGATGTATCAGCAGGGTGGCCAGATGTATGGTCAGCCGGATGCAAACCAGCAGATGTACCAGCAGGGCGGTCAGATGTATGGTCAGCCGGGTGCAAACCAGCAGATGTACCAGCAGGGCGGTCAGATGTATGGTCAGCCGGGTGCAAACCAGCAGATGTACCAGCAGGGCGGTCAGATGTATGGCCAGCCGGATGCAAACCAGCAGATGTACCAGCAGGGTGGTCAGATGAATTATAATCAGCAGCCATCAGGTGGTTCAAAGAAACCGGGATTTGATATTATGGATATGCTGAAGAAGAATAAGAATATTCTTATTTTATGTGGTGCCGCACTTGTAGCACTTATACTTATTATTTGCATCTGCAGTAGTTTATTCGGACATGGAAAGCAGAGTCCTAAGAGCGTAGGTAAGGCATATACACAGGCACTTGCAAAGAATAAGCCAAAGAAGCTTTATAAGCTTTATGACAAAAAGTTTATAAAATATATGAAAAAAGAGTATAATAAAGACAATGATGACATCATGGACGGCATGGAAGATATTATAGATGGTTTCCTTGATGATATGGATTATTATGATGTCGGAGATGTAAAGAAGATTAAGTGTAAGGTAACTGATGTCGAGAAAGAAAAAGGTAAGGACCTCAAGGATGTTAAGGAATTCTTTAAGGATGAATACGATATCAAGATAAGCCAGTGTGCTACAGTTGAGATGGACTGGGATATTAAGGGCGAAGATGATGATATAGAATACGAAGCTGAAGTATATGTTTATAAGAGAATGGGTAAATGGTACTTATTTAGTAGCGGCCAGTGTATAAAGTAATAGTTTATAGTGAATTATAGCAACTCTTGTGTTAGAATATAAATGTTCTGACATAAGAGTTGTTTTTATTAACTAGGAAATTCCTCTGGATTTCCTAGTTAATAAAAAACTCGGTCGGATTGCAGGAATGGAGAAATGTATGAGAATGGAGACTGATATGGATAATGTGAATAAGGAATCAGAAAAAACTCAAAATCAAAAAAAATCCGGCTGGCGGATAGCAGTTTATGTTGTATGCAGTATAATAATTGCAATTGCGATAATTATGCTGATTATGTATATTGTCATTTCCAGACATGGGAAGAAAGAGATACAGAGTGTGGCGGATGGATTTATCAGCGGACTTAATGATAGGTCAAATACGAAACTGTATGAGCTCTTTTCTGATGAATATATAGATTATCTAAGCAGAGAAAATGGCTTTAGTAAGGCTGATGCAATAAATATGCTTGATGATGATATTGATTATTTTATGGATGATTTAGAAAGTGAAGCAGGGTATGATATAGGTTCATTCCATGAGATAAGAGTTTTTGAAAGTAATATAGAAAACTATAGCGGTGATGAGTTTCAGGAGATGTCAGATTATTTTAAAGACGAATTTGACATATTAATAGATGATTATGCAGAGGCTGATTTGAAATGTAATGTGACAGGTGATAAGAGAAATATGCAGCTTCTGATAGAATTATATATATATAAAATAGGTGATAAATGGTATTTACTTGATTGGTACTGGGTAGGTTTAGAAGGATAAACGCTCCGCAGCAGGAGTGCAGGGGAGTTATTGAACAATAAGAATACAGTAATTCCATTGGCGTTAGACAATGGTGGTTCACTATATACTATTATATAAGGAAAGAAGAATGAAAAATGTATGACGTAAACTCCATGAAGGCAGAAGAATTTATAAATCATCAAGAAATACTTGATACTTTGGATTATGCCGAAAAAAATAAGAGTAATATAAAACTGATAGATGATATCATTGAAAAGGCTAAGCAAAAGAAAGGGCTGACACATAGGGAAGCATCTGTATTGCTTGCATGTGAGATACCTGACAAAATAAAAGAGATATATGATCTTGCGGAGCAGATAAAGAAGGATTTCT
>JBJEMQ010000356.1:0-5420 GCA_051879755.1 Coprococcus sp.
ATTAAATACTCTCTAGACTCTGTATTATATTGCTTTGTTTCATTTTCGATATATTCATTTAATCCCTCTGGACTAAAATCATCTCTTGCTTCAGCAATAACTTTTTGAAAACTTCTCCAAAACTTGTTATCTGCTCCTCCACCTAAAAATCCTTTCAATTCTTTTCTTTGCACATCATCCACACTATTTAAATAATTCATAAGTGGTTCAATATAATATTCTACCTCGTCTATAAGCGTTTCTAAATCTTGAGTCTTTGGACTGATCTTATTTTGGTTTACTAAATGAACAACAATGTCATCAATAATACGTATTACCGCTTGGATTCCGCGATTAATAGTTAATATGCCTTGTTCCCCTGCCAGCCACTCACTCTCGCAATTTGCTTTTACAAGTTTTAAACAACCTTCTAAAAACGGATAAAACACATCAAGAGTTGGCTGATTATCTCCCAAATCAAAACTTCCATCTGATATAATCACATTATTTTTTCCATAAGTTGTAAAGAAATGACATCTCTTCAAAGCTTGTTGAATAGCTTCAATTGTTATACACTTGGTTGGATTCTTTTCATCTTCTCCTATCACAATTCTTCCCAACAAAGGTGAAGTAGGTTCCTCACCACACATCTGCGCTATTTTTGAACGCAGAGCCTCTCTTCGATCATTAAAATCTGGAGCATCCCATAACATATCACTGTTCAATGTTACTCTTAGTGTTTTTGACACTGCCTTTTGATTCTCGTTAATGTCCATAAATAATTTAAGCTGCTCCGAACGCTCCAAATCAACAAAGGCCACCACTGGAATAGTGTTTGTACGAGCATAATCAGTGTCTGAATATCCATACAAACGATGCTGACCATCTATTATATATGCGGAATGATATCTCTTTGGCAGATGGAGTATACCAAGTTTTGAAAGGGAATCCTCAACTTTTGTAGGCGATGGATCAAATTGTAACCCTCTTCCTTTTGTATCAATACTAATAATTAGTGAGTTAGGAAAATATCCACCTTCATTAATAAAATTCTGTACTTCTTTCAATCGTTTCTTTTTTATTATTCTTTGATATGTCGGCATCATATTCTTATTTGCTTCACTCCTATGAAGAACATATCCAATCTTTAATAATTTTTCTGGCTCTATTGAGAATTCATAATAATCATATCCGCCCATCGTTCCCTTGATTGCCGGAATTCTATTTTGCATATTTTTAATTTCTGTATTTGCCAGCAAATTTCCAAGCAGCTGATATCGTGCACATGTTCCCAAATGTCTAACCAACTCACAATAATATTGTATAGTCGAGTCACTAAAAAAAATAATATCCCACTCCTGCATTCTTTGGATATCCTTAGGACTCATTATATAATTATGCGCCGCCCATATAAACTTTACTTTTCTTCCCGGGAATTGTTTAAGCGCAGTTTTCCGCAACCCATCCATCTGACCGTGTAAAGCTTCTATTTCCTTCTTAAAAACACCATCTTTCATGCTCTCTGCAGATTTACATTCAACAATTAATATTGTCTCCTCATCTGCTGCAAAAACATCTATTTGCTGTGTAAAATTAGGATTTTGGAAATCATAAGCCATCTTAAAATTTCTATCTTTATTAAGATGCGTAAATCCCATTTGATAAAACAATAGCCACACTTTATCTTCAAATTGCTCATCATATGGTTTTTCTTTTCTTACCTTGACAAACTTGGAGTCTGCATAATCTTTTACATATTCCCATCCTTCCTCTTCTAATTCCTGCATTGCGACTTTTCGTTGTTTATCTTCAATATACATATTCTTACGCTTGTTCTTTGCAGAAACTAGTTCCTTATCCGATACAACATTTTCCCAGTTTGTCATAATAAATACCTTCCTTCAGCATTAGTAACTTACACACTTATTTATATATTTGCGCTTACTATTAATTCCTGATAAGTTCTTCTTCCATCAACAGTCCCTGAAATAAAACACTGACGTTGTACTGTATCCAATGTAAAACCTTCTATATTCTCATATAATCCTCTAACATCCACATGCTCTACATTAGTCATTATTATCTTTACATTTCTAGCCTTTGCACGTTCTAGGGCATTTGCTAGTCGAACTTGATCTTGCCATGAAAAAACATCTGCATTATAACCAACAAAGCGATTTTCTTCATCCACCACTGCATATGGCGGATCACAAAATATAAAATCTCCTTCTTGAGCCATATCTATTGTTGTTTCAAAATCTTGACACAATATCTGTGCGTTTTGCAAAATATTTGAAGACTCTAATAAACTTTCATGGTCAAACGAAATCTCATCTCTTGTTCCATAGGGTACATTAAACCTCCCCTGTCTATTTACTCTATAAATACCATTAAAACATGATTTGTTTAAATAAATCATCCTTGCTGCTGATGTTGCTAATGTTCTTGTATTTCTATCCCTTATTTGATAGAAATATTCCCTGCAATGACTTCTTGCATGCATTCTCAAATTACGATACACAGATTCAATATCATCTCTTACAGCAATATATGTATTGATCAACTCGCTATTTATGTCACTTAAAATTGCCTCTTGAGGTTCAAGATAAAAAAATACAGCGCCACCACCAAGGAAAGGTTCTATATATCTATTGTATTCTGCAGGAAAACGTTGATTTTCACGATTAATAAACCATTTCTTCCCACCAGCCCATTTTAAAAAAGTATTACCCATTGTTTTGTTCCATTTCTCATGTTCTTTTGTACAAAAAATACAATAATTTGTTTTATTTTACCAAAAAAATAATATATTATCAATAACAACCTACTTCATTGTATATCTTATACGAGCATTTATTATGTCTATAATTCATACTTCTCTATTCCATTTTTTCCCAAAATACACTCGGAATTATTTTCTAAAATACAAGTGCTACTGCATTTCTCCTTTACACGCAAAAAAACAGCCCTCTCGTAGCAGATTACTACTAACGAAAAGTAGCTGTTTATTTTTCTTTATTCCCTCTCCAGTTCAGAGCTTAGCACTCTAAACAGGAGTATTTATGCAGATTTGCTGTATGCAAGTATACATGTGCTGTATATTGATATTTCACAAATTATTCTTCATAATTTCCAAATAATTCTCTGGAAAACCAAGCAACTTCAACTCAATATCACTTCTATACTCATTTATCACTGCCTCCACCGTTTGAATCAATGATCTCTTGCTATTTTCATCCGGAAGCCTTTTTAGTAAGACCAGTGTATATGCAAATAATGAGTTATTTTTTATTTCCGGGTGTTTCCTCAAAAACGATGTTGTAAATTTTGCTGGAGGATTGAAATGCGTGTTATACATTCTTGCTGCATGTGCACATTTATTTCGCAATACCGACAGGCAGTGCAGATGGTTTTCTAATGTATCTCTACCAACACCAACCATATTTGCTATAGCATCTTTTTCTGAATAATACATTGAACTATATAGCTTGGACATATTAGAAAATGACATCAATTCCACAATAACCCAAAGTGGCATTTTACTGGAGTACTTTGTTTTGTGATGTTTCACAATCAAACTGTCTTTATAGTAATTTTTCTCCCTACCGAAGTTTTCCATCACTTCCTTATAACCCTTTTTATTATAAAAATTATTTTCATCATAATGCTGGTCATAAGGTACATCTGTACATTTTGCAATTGAAAATCCATAGGCAATCTGTGTCCTATAATACACCTCTGCTTTTTCAATATATCGACGAAATGTGTCACGTAATATTTCATCCACTTTATAAAGATGATAAACCGTTTCAAATGTAGTCCCTTCTATGTAATCGCTGCCGGAAGGGTCTTTCCTAAATTGCAAAGCATAACCTGTGAATCGGTAATAATTTACTTTCTTCAAAATATCTTTGGCTTTTTCTCTATCCGAAATAACCATCCCGTGTGCAACCAATTTATCCAACTGTTCATCGAAGGTCAATGGCTTTTTCAAATCCATAAAATCTCTCCTTAACGTAAAAAAGCTGAGCACAAGACTCAGCCTGGTCCCCAATGTCCAAAAGACTTCGGGCAACTCTGTTACATATAGTATATTCAAAAGTGCAGAAAAATGCAATAGATTTTGTGTTTTTTTACGTGTAAATTATTTATAAATCTGCAACACTTGTCCCTTAGTAGTCCCTTACTACTAAGGATTTCTCCCCACACATTTGCCTTTATCCCGATTCTGCCCATGTACCTTAGTAGTCTAAACCGTAGTATTTATGCGGTTTTAGCCATATTATGCCGTACTCTGCCCCACTTTGCAAAGCCCTGCATTATAATAAAACTGGAGTGCCGTGGAAGATGAATAATACCTTTATCATTCTCCTTGTTTTGCCTCGAAATCCCCTGTTTTGCGAGAATTATCGGGTATATTGTATTTTGCTCTGAAATGACGGAATGTGGCAAATCAGAGCAAGAATTTAGCAAGTTGAGACTACCTGTTAGTAGTAGAAATGGTAGTAAAACGGGGTTGGGTTACTACTAAGGATTTTATAAAGGTATTATTTTATAGGACATTTTCCTTACCCTAAACCAGCACCAATTGTCATTTATTTCTGAAACATCGGTGTATGCATCATCATAAAATGTAATAAATCCGTCCCGAATAGCCACCTGCGAATCACCCCAATACGAGTCATACTCCATAGGGTCTCTACTGTCAGCACAATAACTCATATCACCCTCAAAGAACAATTCCACATCGCCCTTCCATTTTCCACAAAAATAACGCCCCAGCTATCAAAAACCGGAGCGCTACAAATCTTCTATATCAAATTGCCTTAAACATCTTCTGTGACATCGTTTTCTCATTTTTCTTTTCAATCTCTGCCTGTGCTTTTCTGAATTCTTCCATCCGTTTCAATGCTTCCTCAGCATCATCGAATCCGATATGCGTATACACATTCATCGTGACTGAAATATCAGAATGCCCCATGAGGTACTGTTGTGTCTTAGGATTCATTCCTGATTTTGCCATATCAGAGCAATAAGTGTGTCCGCACACATGAGACGTGCTGTTCGGCATCCTATGTTTTCCCACTTTGGATTGTCTTCTTACCGAAAGGTTCTTTGGCAAGCGCTCTCTGCACTGTTACTATTAAAGGGACAATTTGACCAACGAGGTCTCTTTGTTTTACCCGCGCAGGGTATGGTTAGTGCCGTACCCTTTTTTCATATAAAAACTAACTAAGAAGTATCTCCACTCCTTTTTTCACCAAAATATTCTTACATTGTTTTTCTAATCTTCTCAATAAGCGTGATATCCGCCGGCAACCATTCCACATCATCCAACTGAGCCTCAGTTAGCCATCTCGCATCTTCATGTTCCTTTAAAACAAGATTGCCATTTACAATCTCACACCAGAAACAATCCATAGAAAGATGAAACTCTGGAT
>JBJEMQ010000357.1:0-5407 GCA_051879755.1 Coprococcus sp.
AATGGTCTTGACCCTGCCGGTATTGTTGAAATGAGGAAATTAATGTTAAAGCTTAACAAAGAAAATGGGCTGACTATTATTATATCCTCTCATATTTTATCAGAGCTGGCTAATATGGCAACATGCTATGGTTTTATCGACCATGGAGTTATATTAAAAGAACTTACGGCAAAAGAACTGGATAATATAGAAAGAAGCTATATAAAACTTCATACAAATGATGACCCGGCCGTTGCTGCTGCAATAGCTGAAAATATAAACAGCAGTGCACGTTTTATATCAGAAAATAACTGCATTGTAATATCAGACATAAATTCCTCTCCTACAGAGAAAATAAGCCGTTTTGTAATTGAAGCAGGATATGATTTGTATTCGCTGGAAATGGTCAAGTCTTCACTTGAAGATTATTTTATCGGATTGTTAGGAGGTACTTCTATTGAGTAATTATTTAAAAAGTGAATTTTATAAACTGACTCATCGTGCTTATCCATATGTGCTGCTTATTATATGTACAGTTATTGCCATACTAATTAATCTGGCTGTATGGTATTCGCAGAATATAATGCATATTCCATTCTATATAGATGGTTCAGATCTTCTGATGGCAGGACTATATATTATGGCAAACATTATCTGTTATATGGTTATTTTTACAACTGATATAGGATTTTCCGGAGAATGGCGTAATAATACCATGAAAAACTGTGTTTCATTTGGTGTAAGCCGGAATACTATTTTTACAGGCAAATGTATTATTAATTTCATAATCCTCTTTATCGGAATAATTATAGTATCAGGAGCATATATTCTTACAAATTATATATGCTTTAAAAGCGATGAAAGTCTGACAAGCGATATATATATGGAATATTTTCTCAGATTTTTACTAATGCTTCCTCTTATTATTGCAATACAGACTATGGCATCCTCTTTATGTATGTTCTTTTCCACAGATCTTCTGTGGTGTGGCATATATGCTGTTGTTATAGCATTCCTGCCAAATGGTTTAATGCTTCTCCGTTCGCTATTTGATGATGTCGAGGCACTACAGATTGCATATTCATATATGCCAACAACATGTCTTAGTCATATTTCATTTTACGGATTTAACGGGAACATAATTCAACGCAGCTTATCTGTATCGGCAGTAGTATTTATTATACCTTTTGTATCATCAATACTTGTTTTTAATAGAAAAGAAATAAAATAATACTTTATTCTATAACAAACAGAGTATATGTAATAACAAAACCGTTATCACATATACTCTGTTTTTCACGTTCTAATCAATAAGTGCCATTGGATCAACAGGCTTATCATCTTTTGTAATTGCAAAATAAAGATTTGTTCCTTCTTCTGTATAGTATCTGCTAGGTGCTGCAACTGTGCCTATGACAGTTCCCATATCAACCACATCGCCAAGTGCTACATCTACATCCTGAAGCTGTCCATATGTTACCTTATATCCATCTCCCAAATCAAGTACCATGTAATTACCAATCTCAGGATTACTTGATACCTCAACTACTTTTCCTTTGTATACAGCCTTTACTTCGTCTCCTTCTTTAGCTTCTATAACCATGGCCGGACTGCATTTATACTCGCTCAGAGTCTCAAAATAGACGGTTGTATCCATACTGTACGGTATAATTACATTTCCTGTTATAGGCCATGCAATACTTTCACTTCCATCAAATATAAGCTGGGCTTCAGCTGTTTTATCAGTATCATTTTCTGTTTCTGTAACATCTTCCTCTTCCGTCATCTCACTTTCTGTTTCCGAAGCTTCTGTTGTATCATTTTTCTTACCACTGATTGTTTCCTGGATTTTATCAACATCCGGCTTATTTGCACTTTCTGTATTATTTGCATTTGCTTCCTCAGTAACTACACTATCACTCTTATCCTTTGACTGCATTTTCATATTATAGAGAGTAACCATAGTCACTAAAACCGCCATACCTGCAATAAGTGCGATATAAAAAAGGTTTCTCTTTATAACACTAAAAAATTTCTTCATATTCATCACCTCATACATATTATGTACGGAAAAATATGTATGTATTCACTATGATGATATTTCTTTTTCATTTTCCGGCTGTAATTTCTACATCACTATAATAGTATTCAATTATATCTCTATATTTCATACCATTTTCTGCAAATGCCGCTGCACCGTATAATGACAGTCCCAGACTGTTTCCTTCTCCAATGGAAATAATTCTATATCCGTTATCAACGATATCTATATGTACATTTGTTGATGGGAGCTGCAATACCTCTGCAAATGTCCTGCTATCTACCAGATTTCCAAATACATTTATCCATTTCGCAAATCCTGACTCAGTTGCTTCCACTATCTTGAACTCTTCTGCGGAATACTCTGTATCCTGTTCTTTTTCCCCATTCACTTTCTCTTCATTATTGCTCAGTTCCTTTTGATAAATATCTGCCATATCCATCTGGCTGAATTCTTTCTTTAATCGATTTTCGCTGTAAATAGCAGCAACCGAAAAATTCTCTGCTTCTATATCAACACTGCTGTCCACATTTTGAAGATAAGGAATATCCACGCCATATAACTCCAGTGCAGAAACAGTATGTCCTACACTTATTCTATGATATACCGGCATAATCAGTTTATCCTGACATTTTATCGTCTCTCCGGAAGTGGACAATACTGCATTACATAATCGTTCCATATTCTGATTATAGCGACTCCCCCATATATTTTCTATTTCTTTATTACTGTATCGTATTTCATATAGGTCTTCCTCATTTATAATATTTTTATCAGCTTTTACTATTTCCTGATTTTCCATTTGATAATAAATTGATGTTCTGAATATTACTGCCATACATTTTAACATCTCGTCATTCCAATTCATATCAACTTTGCCTGCAAGAGAATACAATATATACTCTTCCACATCAATAAGCTCATATTCACCATTTTCGGATATACATACATGTCTGCCACTATTTATTGATTTTAAATCCCGTCGCAGCTCACTATTTTTTTCCTGAACAATACATGTTGTAACATATGGTATAGCAAATATCATAAATATTCCTATAAATACAGTGAAAAATCTATCACTCATGATATCCCCCCAATAATACAATTTGTCCAATATATAATATTCGCAACCATAAATAAATATGTATCTTATATTCATGTTTTCTTGACAAACATCTGCTTTCGTAATAAGATTGTTTTGTATTCAAGATTAACTATATTTTTTTGTTTTCTACAATATAAATGCATTGTTTTCATTGGGTACAAATATTTTTAAGGAGGTACCCATAATGAATAACGGTACAGTAAAATGGTTTAACTCAGAGAAAGGATACGGATTTATCTCAGATGATAATAACGGAACTGATGTTTTCGTTCATTTTTCAGCTATTGTAGCTGATGGCTATAAGACTCTTGTAGAAGGCCAGAAGGTTACATTTGATACAGAGACTGATCCTAAGGATCCAAGCAAGTTTAGAGCTGTGAACGTTACTGTTGTACAGTAATTATAGAGCTTTATTTTAAATATTTTTTGCTTTAATAAAAACTTTCTACATAAAAACTCCCAAATCTAATTTGGGAGTTTTTATATATGGTGAAATGCTATTTCCTAAAGTCACAGGAATTGCAACCGCCTTATTTAAATATTATTTTTCAAGCTTATTCCTTCTGGCTCTATACTTCTTTCGTATATATTGACCTGCCGCTGACAAATCGGAAGTCTTCCATTTACTCTTTTTTGTAGTAGTTGATTTAAGCAGTGAGGCTGATTCATTCTTATTACTTAAGCTCCAGCAGAAATAACTGATATTATATTTATCAAGCTTCTTAAACCAATTATCTGCCTGTTTCTTATTTATTCCGCCATCACCACTCGCCGCAGACAATCCAAATTCTGAAACAATAACCGGAAGCTTTTTCTTCCTTGCATAATCTAATTTTGCCGGAAGATATTCGCTATGTGCCCACTCATTTGCATAGAAATGAAGTGAATACATAATATTCTTCTGACCCTTTATCGGATTATCTGCTACTTCATTTGATGTACCATCCGAACCAAGCTGGCTCCATGTCGGCGTACCAACTATAATAACTGCCCTTTTATCATTTTTCCGAATAGTCTTTATAATCTGTGTTGCATATGACTTGATAGTTGACCAGTCGCATCCATTAGGTTCATTACATATCTCGTACAATACATTTTTATTGTTCTTGTATCTCTTTGACATTGTATTAAAAAATTTTTTCGCCTCCGACATATTTGTCTTTGGGTTTCCATCATTCAATATGTGCCAGTCAATGATTACATACATGCCCAGCTCGGTTGCATATTTCACGCCCTTGTCAATCAATCTTCTAAGCGAAGATTTGTTACCACCTGCGCAGTAACCATTATACTCAGAGGTGTACATAGCAAGTCTTATAGCATTCACACCCCAATCATCACGTAATGTCTTAAATGCTTCCTTATTCACATATGGTGCACCTACATCCCAGTTAATACCATGGGTACTTACGCCTCTTAATTGAAATTTATTTCCCTTGCTATCTACCAAATCAGCGCCTTTTACCGAAAGTCTTCCATGAATGGCAAGTGGTGTTTTTTTAGCTGCCGCCGATACAGAAAGCGGTGGTACAATATTAACTACCGAAATAAGCATAACAAATGTAAGCATTATTGCAATTACTTTTTTTAATATTTTTTTCAATCTATTCGCCCCCTCCAATCAATATCCCACACATTATAAAAGGTGAGATTAATACAAATAATTGAGAGATGCGCGTCATGCTCTTGCACGACGCGCATCCAACAACAGGAACACATAAGCATTCCTGAAATATAAACTTACAACGTAACTTTTACTTTTTTAAGATGCCATATCTCCTTAGCATATTCTTCAATAGTTCTATCTGATGAGAACTTTCCTGCACATGCTGTATTTAACATAGCCATCTTAGCCCATCTCTTCTCATCCCTGTAAGCAGCATCAACCTTAAGCTGGGCTTCTGCATATGAATCAAAGTCTTTAAGAATAAAATATACATCCTCTTTTGTAAGAGAGTCATATAAATCTCTGAATCTGTTAGGGTCATCCGGAGAATATGTTCCATCAATAAGCTGTGTAAGTACTCTTCGTACAGCCTGATTATTATTGAATATATCCATTGGTCTGTATCCACCCTCGCGTTCATATTTCATAACTTCATCAGCTGAAAGACCAAAGATAAATGCATTCTCCTCGCCAACCTCTTCAACTATCTCAACATTAGCTCCATCCATTGTACCAAGAGTAGGTGCACCATTTAACATAAATTTCATGTTACCTGTACCTGATGCTTCCCTTGAAGCTGTTGATATCTGCTCAGAAACATCTGCTGCCGCAAATA
>JBJEMQ010000358.1:0-5406 GCA_051879755.1 Coprococcus sp.
TTCTCAATGCGCTTTACAAGCTTATCAAAACTATCCTGCATTGCTTTCTCCGTCTGTTCAAGACGTTCCTTTGCAATATGCGCCTCTGTATTATCAGTCTCACGCTTCTGTCGAAGGCTATCAAGAGCCTGCTTCATTTCATTCAAAGTGTCCTCCGATACTACATTGTGCTTTTCCTCACATTTATATGGAGCAGGGTGTTCTAATGAGCCGCATATAGGACAAGGCTTTCCATCAACAAGTCGTCTCACAAATACTCCTGCCTGATTATCCATGAAGGCCTGCTCACACTCATCATAATGTTTTTTCTTGACATTATATTCTTCATCACTTCTCTTATACAACTTTTTTGCTTCTTCATATCGGCTGTTACAGTCTTGTACTTTGGTTTTATATCCTTCCAGCTCATCTGCCTCAGCTTCAAGTTCTTCTATTTTGCTTTGGTAAGCCTTCCACTCCTCATATAAAACTTCTGCATTTTTTATATCCTCAAGTTCAGCCTGATATTGCTTTTTCTTTTCTTCCAGATTTCTCAGTGATTCTTTTAATCTTTGTTCTTCTTTCTCAACAGTCTCCAGACGTTTTCTGTCTGTTTCACACTTTTTCCGGGCAGCATCCATCTGTTTCAATACCTTAACAGCTGTTTCTACGCGTTCTGATATTCTGATATAACTTTTATTCTCTTTTTCATATTCTTCTTTTGCATGAATTTCCTTACATGAAGCTTCTTCCATATTTGCTGTCAAAACCGGAAGAAGGTCTGTCTGATTTTTCAACTCTGTTTTTATTTCATATAATACCTTTTCGGCATCTATATATTTATCATATTCTACTTTTATTTCATATGCTAAACGAAGCCTTTTATTTAATTCTTCCAATTCATTTATAATACTTTCCTGCATTTTGCAGTCAGCAATATCCTTCTCTGCCTTTTCTAACTGTCCAAACAATTTCAAAAGAAGCTCTGATTTTGCATATATATCTCTCTTCCCATCTCTGATTTGTTCTGCTTCCTTTTCCTCTTTTGCCTTACAGTTCTTCTTGTTTTTCAGCTCATCACACAGTTTTTCAAGCCCTTCCATATATTTTTCTATATTTGCAAGGCTGTTTTCTTCTGTAATCTGTCTCCCCAGCTGTTCTAATTCTCCCTTTGCCTCATATTCCTCAGGCACCTTCATTCTTGCCACATTTGTCTGACATTCTGTTCTTATAGTAGAAAGGACAACGCTCTTCTCCTTTTCACGTTTTCCTAATTCTGCACTGATACGCTCGAACAGTTCCGTATTAAACAGTTTTCTGAATATTTCTTTTTTTGTATCAGTTTTTGCACGAAGGAGCTCCATAAACTCTCCCTGTGCAATCATCGCAACCTGCATAAACTGTTTCTTTGTAAGTCCTATGATTTCCTCAAGTCTGGCATTTGTATTCTTCGCAGAATACTCTGTTCCATCCGGCATAATAAGTGATACACTGCCACTTACCTCTCTTGTTTTGCTTCCCTTATCCTTTCCACGTGTCAGTAATCTCATATGCGTCGGGATTCTTTTTACCGTATATATATCAGCATCTTCTGAGACTCCTTCAGAAAAAGTCAGTTCTACATATGGCTCACTGTCATATCCCATATACTGGCTTTGCAGGACAGGACCATCTTTTTTGTTTGAACCTGAACTTGCTTCTCCATATAGTGCAAATACAATAGCATCAAATATAGTTGTCTTTCCAGCTCCGGTATCACCTGTTATGAGAAAAAGATTCTGACTTGTTTCCCGAAAATCTATAGTTACTTTTTGTCCATAAGAGCCAAATGCCTGCATTGTTAATATAAGAGGTCTCATGCTATACATCCTCCCTAACAAAATTAATTACATCCATAATAATATTTCTGTCTTCCTCGTCAAGATTCTCAAAGCCTCCAAGGAAGTCACAGCATAATTCAAACGGTTCACGTATTTTTCCCGAATTGAGTTTCTGACCATAATCTGCCTTTTTCTGATTTTCACGTCTTATTTCCAAAAGATTTGCAAATTCCATCCTGAGTCTGTCACGCACATCTATCATATCCAAATCTTCTTTATCCGTAAGAATTATCGTCACATAATCATCACATGACTGCTTTACTACATTCTCAAAATTGTCTTTAATCACACGAACCTCATGAAGTGGTTTAAGGGGAAGCACTAATATTTTTGGCTCTGTATCCTTTTCATCAAGCTCAACCATAATAATTCCCTTCTGCTGTCCCGCTTCGCTGACAGAACATGCAACAGGCGTACCACAATATCTGATTTTCTCACTTCCGACCTTCATAGGCTTATGAATATGTCCAAGTGCCGCATAATCAAACCTTTCAAGTATATCAGCGCATACCTCATCTATATTACCAACTGTCTTTATCTCTGAATCCATCCGTTCAACTTCATCTGCTTTACTTCCCTTTGGCAGATAAAACTGATGACTTACCATTACATTTCTATCCTGATAATCAAGCTGTTCACGCTCTATCAATTTGTGTATTGTTTCATTATATGAAAAATTTCTGCCATTTTCAGCTTCTCCTACTATGTCCTTTACCATAGATGGCTTTACAAATGGCAGAAGATAGAAATTCACTTTCCCGTAACAGTCATTAAGAGTCACTTTTTCAATATATTCATCATCCGATTTTGGAGGAACACCTACCATATAAATATTCTGTCTGCAAAGAATATTCCTAAAACAATTTACACGCTGGGCACTGTCATGATTGCCACTAATCATCATAACAACTACCTCCGGCAGTTTTTTTGTCAGATTTGTTATAAATGAATCAAATACCTCAACTGATTCTGCTGCCGGAACAGCTTTATCATAGATATCTCCTGCAATCAGGATTGCATCCGGATGCTCTTTTTCTGCATATTCTGCAATCTGCCTGAATATATATTCCTGATCCTCCCTAAGGTCTCTATTGTTAAGCTTTAATCCGATATGCAGATCCGATAAATGAAAAATTTTCATCTGTTCCTCCTCATTACAACTTTAAGAACGGTAATCTCCGTTTATTTTTACATAATCATATGTAAGGTCACAGCCCCATGCTTTTGCCGTTACATCCCCCAGACACAAATCAATATTAATATATATTTCATCAGCAGCTAAAACCTTTGCTGCAAGCTCCTCTGAAAATGGTATCCCCGCACCATTTTTGCAGACAGGAACAGTTCCGTTCTCTGATGCAATTTCTACAGCTACCTTATCTATATCAAAATCTGCCTCCGCATATCCTATGGCACAAAGTATACGTCCCCAGTTTGCATCCTCACCAAACATTGCACATTTTGTAAGCGGAGAACGTATTACACTCTTTGCCACAATTATGGCTGTATCAAGGTCAGGCGCACCTGCTACTGTACATTCAAGCATCTTGGATGCACCCTCTCCATCTGCTGCCAGCATCATTGTCATACATTCCATTACTATATAAAGTGCCTTTTTAAATATCTCGTAATCTTCACCTTCTGATGTAATCTCATCATTTTCTGCAAGTCCGTTTGCCATGACACTTACCATATCATTTGTTGATGTATCTCCATCTACCGAGAGACAGTTATATGTTACTTTTACTATCTCTGAAAGAGCCTTTTTTATCATTTCAGATGATATTGCTGCATCTGTTGTTACAAAATTCAGTGTTGTAGCCATGTTAGGATGTATCATTCCACTTCCCTTTGCCATACCTCCCAGATGACATATCTTACCACCCAAAGTAAATTCTACAGCCACCTGCTTGTCAACTGTATCCGTTGTCATTATAGCATTTGCTGCTTTATCATTACCATCTGCTGTAAGTCCGTCGGCAAGTAGTTGCATATTATCTTCAAATGGTTCAATAGGAATTATCTGTCCTATTACACCTGTTGAAGCAACAATTACCTGATTTACATCTATGCCAAGTGCGTCTGCTGCCAGCTGACTTATTTTCTCAGCTTTTTCTATACCATCAGCATTACATGTATTTGCATTTTTCGAATTTACAATTATTGCTTTAGCTGTTCCATGTGAATTTTCAAGATGCTGCTTTGTCACTATAATAGGTGCACCTTTCACCTTATTCTGTGTATACACTGCTGCAGCATTACATTTTGCTTCACTATATACCATTCCAAGATCATTTTTATTTTTATCAGGATTCAGACCGCAATTAAGCCCATTTGCAACAAACCCCCGGGCAGCACATACACCGCCATTAACATATGTATATCCTTCATAATTTTTCTTTTTCATAGCTTACCACCTATATCCTTTCATACCTATTTTATACCGGAACACCATCACCGGCACATTCTACTATATACTTTTATATAACAATACAGCAAACGTATCAATAGCACGTTTGCTGTATTTCAAGAACACATCTGCATTCCTGCCGCAGAATATGCTTAAAACTTTATTATTTGCAAATCTCATCAACAAATCTGTCAAGTCTTGCTTCCGTTCTATCCTCACCTATTACTGACATAATAGTAAACAAATCCGGTGAATTTTTCTTACCTGTTACTGCCACACGGACTATCGTACATATATCTGTTATAGAGCCTTTATATCCATCAGGATTTTTCTTATACTCCTTTACATTTGGACAATATCCAAGTTTTTCGCCCATAACCTTCATATCCGCAAACCAGTTTTCAGATGTAAGGAACATATCTTTTTTATATTCGTTAATTACCTCAAGGAGCTGTTCCTTTGTATACTTATCATCCACTTCATAGTCAAACTTCAAATCCTCATCAGGAACATATAAATAATTAAACATTTCCGTAAGGTCAGACCACTTCGCCACATCCTTACGCACCTTATTTCCCGACATTTTCCACAGCTCTATGGTTTTCATAAAGCCATCCTTATCCTTCATGCCAAAGTCATATAACTTATCATTATATTCCTTTGCCCACGCCATAATCTTCTCATAGCAGGTTTCAACCGAAAATGTTGATATCATTTCCTTGCTGACATCATTTAACTTCACCATATCAAATAATGCACCGGATACAGGCATCTTCGAAAGTGAAAGTACAAAGTCATCAATGGTCTTGTCAGAATTTTCAGCATGCCACTCCTCATAATTTGAATTTGCTATAGTCATAAGATATTCAAGCACACTCTCAGATGGATATCCCTGTTCCTGATAATATCCGACTGCTGCCTCCGGGTCCTTACGTTTAGACAGCTTTCTCTTTCCATTTCCCTCCGCCTTCATAATAGGTGATATATGAACATATTCCGGCTGTTTGAAACCACATATTTCAAAAAGCTGTTTATGAAGCGGATAAGAAGCCAGCCACTCATCACCTCTGATTACCTGATTTGTCCTCATGAAATGGTCATCAACCGCATGAGCAAAATGATATGTCGGTATACCAT
>JBJEMQ010000359.1:0-5395 GCA_051879755.1 Coprococcus sp.
AATATCAATCAGGTGCATGTCAAAATCCACCAGACAATCATCGGGAAAATCATTTCTGTCTGCAGGATTATATGGATGTTCCGTAGAGTATGTCTGCCCGGTCAGGAAATAACGCACTCTGCCCGCCTTCACATAATTCCCGATAAAATCAAGAACATTCAAGTACTCTTTCCCGGCACTGCGGCGCAGACCACGCCCCAACTGCTGCAGGAATACCACCGGAGATTCCGTAGGCCTTAAGAACATCACCATATCCACCGATGGAATATCTACGCCCTCATTGAACATGTCAACAGAGAAAATCACCTTGATAGTGCCATCCTTCAGCTTCTTAATTGCAACATCCCTGTCCTCGGAAAATTCTCCATTTGCATTACTATATACAGCCACAGACGGTATACCGCGCCTGCAGAATTCTTCCGCCATGGCTTCCGCATGTTCACGGGAACAGCAGAATCCAAGAGCCCTTTTAGAACCATATTTGCAGTAATATTTATAAATCAAATCATAACGGCGAACGTTTCCTATGTAGGTTTCATTCAGTTCTTTCTCATCATATCTTCCCCGAACAACATGTATTCCAGAATAATCCGTCTCATCATAAATCCCATAATAATGGAACGGAACCAGCATTCCTTTGTTAATGGCCTCCTTCAGGGAAATCTCATATGGAACATTATAATCACAGATTTCATAAATATTTTTACCATCCATTCTCTCCGGTGTTGCTGTAAGCCCCAGAAGGAATTTCGGTTTAAAATAGTCTACAATTCTGCGATACTGGTCATTAACGGCATGGTGAAATTCATCAATTACCAAATAGTCAAAGTAATCCGGCTCAAAATAGCTTGTGTTCAGATATTTCCCCTGTCCAAGTGTCGCAACAGACGCAAATATCACAGACTTATCTGTCGTCTTTTCCTGCCCCATAAAAAAGCCGTAGTCCGCCGAATTCCTTACATTCTGGAAAGAAACTGCTGCCTGTTCTAATATTTCCTCCCGGTGGGCAACAAACAACACCCTTTTATAATTCTTCGAATCAAACGCGGCAAGATAAGTCTTCCCAACTCCGGTTGCCGCCTGAACCAGTCCCTTGGTTGCGCCCTCTGCACGGCTGTTTCCCAGCGCACACAAAGCCTCAATCTGCGCTCCCCGCGGTTCGTAGAGCTGACGCACATCGGTATCCTGTTCCTCCCCACACTGGTCATAGCGGTCCAGATCCTTAGCTGCCGCCGGCCTGTGCCAGTTTTTCGAATAATTCTTCAGTTCCTTATCATCAATGACAATGGAATGGTTCTCAAATAAATCCTCAAAGGTATGAAAAAACTTCTCATAGTTATCCGGATCCTTAAGACTATTGAAACGGTAATTCCACTCAATACCCGATGTAAGCGCACTTCGGGAAATATTTGAAGAGCCAATATAAATCTCACTCTCATGTTCATAATGGAAAATATATGATTTTGGATGAAACGAGCGGTTCTTCTCATTATAGAAACGCAAATCCACTCTATCCCCCAACTCATGCCTAATCATATAGAGCGCGGAGGGCTGGGTGATTCCCAGATAGTTTCCTGTAAGTATACGTATCTTCGCGCCACGATTCAGTGCAAGATTCAGATCGGAAAGAAGCATTTTTACACCTGACTCCATCAGAAACGAAACAATAATATCAATCTGTTTTGCCTTTCGGATACTTCTTACCAGCTGATAATACAGATACATTCTTTTGTCCCGGTCACCGGTCATGACATCCGTGACTGGTGTATCATCTATATTTATTTTTTTCTCAAAATCAGATTCAGCCATTTCTCATCACCCCTGTCCGGTCTGACATCTCCCGTTACCCAACTTTCTTCAATCGACATGCAGTCTATTTCCCTACAATATTCTTGAAAAGACTCTAACGTAAAATCCGTAAAATATCTTCCGTTCCGCTCCCCTTCGAAATTCCCGTATTTAAAAGATGTATATATGATACCATTCTTTTTCAGCGAGGTCAGCATTTTTCTCAGAACGATTTTTAGTTCCTGCTTCGACAGATGCAGAATCGAGGAGCACGCCCAGATTCCGTCATACCTGTCCACTTCTGACAACTGCTGAAATAGCATGCACTGAACCTCTATTCCAGTATATTCACTTGCCAGACGACACAGTTCTTTGGAACCATCTACCGCATCTACCTTATATCCCTGTTTCAGAAAATACTTGGTATCGCGCCCGGATCCACATCCAAAATCAAGTATTCGAGCTGGACGCGGCAACTTGCCAAGAAACTTGTCCTGGGTATCACGGAAATCCACAGTGCGGGTATTCTCAACGAAAGATCCGGCATTTTCATTGTAATAATTTAATGTTTTTGTAGTCATTGTTTTACAAATTCCTGTAAATTGTTATATTTTATGTATTCACATTTTGGAAAAAAATCACATTCTTACAAAGACTTTTCCTAATGTACTTGATTTTATTATTTTACCATATTTAGTATATATGATTATATGTTTTTCGAACAATTTTCTCTATCTCTTAATTTTTTCAATAATCAATCATCAAAGAGAATGTTTGTTTTGAACCAAATGAGCGATTCATCTTATGCTTAAAACAAATCGCTCTTTCCATTGCAGGTACTTTCCTGCGCTGAAGCACAATTAAGAAATACCATTTTCATTCTTGAACTTCAATGTACTTTTAGCACTCTGCAAACTCTTATATCTTTTTGTGTGTCAATTACCACTTATAAAATTCGTCGTACTCAATATGATATTTCTCCGGATGCTCGTCCGGTATATTGATATTCACACGGAATAACACAATCCCTCTATCCATTGTCTACGAATTATATCCTGCTTCCATCTTTCCGGAATATTCTCATACCCATAGTAAATTCCGGCAAGTCCGCCCGCTATTGCAGCTGTCGTATCAGTATCATGACCCAAATTAACAGCTTTTAGTACACATTCTTCATAACTTGATGTGTTAAGTAAACTCCACAATGCCGCTTCTATAGATTCAATAACATAGCCTCCACTGTTTATCTGCAACTCCGGAATTGCTTGTAATTCCTGCACATTCTTTATTCTCTTAAAATATGTTAATTCCTGTTTGCTTTCATTGTCGCTTGCATAGAATGAGAAAGCAGCTTCCAGGGCCGTCTGAAGCAATTCTTGTAATGAATCAGTCCTTTTTGCCAATTCTCTTACACAGAAGAAATAAATCCCACATGCCATTTTGCTTCTGATATGCGCATGAGTTAATGCTGACATATTGTGGATAATTTCAATAGCAGAATTATCATCCAGGTCACTTTCATCCTGTAGATATTTAAGATAGATGCACACAGGCAAAATTCTCATCAACGAACCATTTCCATTACTATCTTCTCCTCTTGCACCACAGGTAGTAATATCACCGGATTTCATATAGTTGTATATCGCCGTGCTGCAAGTATTTCCCTCATCAAATACATCTCCAGAAGGTGTAAATTCACCGTTTTGTTCCCATGCAACGAAATTATCCATGGTCTTAGAAAGATTAACCCCTTCATCATGCAATGCAGCAAGTGATGCCAATGCCATACTACTGTCATCTGACCAAGAACCTTTTGGTACCGGATAAGTTCCATATCCCATCATTTCATTAACCGGATTGGCACTTAATTCTTCCCTGCTCGCAAACTCTAACGGAACTCCAAGTGCATCACCAACTACCAATCCCATCATACCATCAAGGTATAGCTTCTTATTATTTTTATCGTCAGACTTACCTACATAGAATATTTCTTCATCATCAAGACGAATACACGCCAATTTTGCATTTTCAAGCAGCCTACTCATTGAGCAGCCACAATCTATATCATAGAAAATGCAGTCCAAATCTTCATCATACATGCGATAAACATTTCCATCATTATATGGAAACTCTTCATCTGCTGTTGTTGGCGTATGGCCTGCAATTATCATCCCATGCTCAATGCCACCGCACATATACGCATCATCTCTGGCATACAGATAGAACTCCTCTAAGCTGTTATAGCTTTCATCTGTATCTGCACCCTCTAGACTCTCAATATATCCTGCATGAACAACTACGCATGTTCTGCCATTCACTGTTATATTATAGAAATATGGCATAGTTTCTATTCTGTCTGCCCATACACATAGCTCTGAAAATGTTATTAATTCTTCATTAATCAGCTTTCCGATAGTCCCATAATAATCGAAAAATGAGTTACCATCCTGTTTTGCCAGCTCACATACAGCCTGATATAAAATTTTTGAATCTTCGATGCTGTTCCTATCTAGTCCAACTTTTTCACACACAGACTTCATAACATCAATATTAGCAGCATACTCTTCATCATGATTTCCTCGTACCAAAATTACATTTTCTGGTGCATGCATAATCCAATTCAGCATTTCAAAATTCTTTGTGCCTCTATCAATATAATCACCGGCGCACACAAGAATATCTTCCTTGTTAAATTGAATTTTGCTTAACATCTGAATAAACTCATCATAACATCCATGAATATCTGACATCACATATGTGCTCATAAATGCCTCCCTATACTTACAATATTAAGGAAAATAAGTATTATAAAACCAATCTTTGTATCTCTGATAAATCCACATATTGTATAAATTGATTATATCACAATTATTCTAAGATATGTCGCTCACCCGGCTAAACCATGGCTGAAAGTGGCTGATTCAGGATTGAATGAGGCTAATGCAAAACGATGATTATCTCCACAGGCGTTAATTCGTGCAGTTCCTGCCCTATATGTTTTTACACTATCTGCGGTTGCCCTATTTCAATAAGCTTTTCTTCTATCTTTTCTACTATCAGCTAACTGCAACAACCGACCTTCCCATTTCTTCCAGATCATAATATTCCCTCCTTGATTTACCAACCTTCATCTTCCATGGCATCATCTACACCGGCAGCATAGTCATCATCGCTCCAGTAGCGATCCCAGTCGTAATCATCATCCTCATAAATCGCATTGTAGCCATCATCATAAGAATCCATAGAGCTGCGATTCTTCTTTGAAGAACTACTGCCGGATGAATAAGTCTTCTTACTGCTTGAAGTAGTGCCACTGCTCTTTTTGCTCGAAGATGCATTGCTACTCTTAGTGGTTGATGAACTACCATAACTTTTAGAGTTTCCGCTGTACGAGTTGCTGCTCTTATACCTGTATGTGCTATCATCATGTAAGTAACAATAATTGCTTCCATCCCTAGCATCATTGTCACATCCACTCTTACTACACTTTGGTTTACAAAGGTCTATCATCCAGCCAATAAAAAGTAAAATTCCAAGTGTGCAGAGAATTGCCATTCCTGTACTCATTCCATTTGAATTTCTATTCATAACCATTTCCTCCTCTATC
>JBJEMQ010000360.1:0-5361 GCA_051879755.1 Coprococcus sp.
ATTTATAGATGAGGACGAAATTGTAGACAGATTTTATAAAGAGATAGAATTGAGTGCCGGCGGAATGAGTGGGATTATTGGCGCAGGTACAAATCGTATGAATATATACACAATAAGAAAGACTGTTCAGGGGCTTTCTAATTATATAAATGCACAGGAACGGGAAAATTGTAGTGTAGCAATTGCATTTGATTCACGAAGTATGTCATCTGAATTTGCAAAAGAAGCAGCACTTTGTCTGAATGCAAATGGAATTAAAACGTATATTTTTCCTTCCCTTAGACCGGCTCCGGAATTGTCGTTTGCTATAAGGCATTTGAAATGTATTGCAGGTATTGTTGTAACTGCCGGTCACAAATCCAGTGAATATAATGGTTTAAAATTATATTGGGAGGAAGGTACACAGATTACACCGCAGCATAATAAGAACATCAGAACTGAAATAGAGAAAATAGAAAATTATGATGAAATAAATACTGTTTCATATGAAGACGCTGTTAAATCAGGTCTTTATAAAGAAATTTCAGAAGAAGTTGATAATTTATATATTGAGCAGATAAAATCACAAAGTATTCATCCTGAACTCATTAGAAAAGAGACTGAGAATATAAGCATTGTATATACTCCGTTAAATGGTGCAGGAAATGTACCTGTACGCAGAATTTTAAAAGAAATGGGTTTTAAAAATGTGCATGTGGTGAAGGAACAGGAAGAACCTGATGGTACTTTTCCAACTTTTGTGTATCCAAATCCGGATGATGAAGATGCGTGGAAACTGGCATTAGAACTGGCAAAGGAAAAGAATGCAGACCTGGTACTTGCGACTGATTCGGATTCTGACAGACTGGGTGTATATGCAAAGGATGTAAAGACGGGAGAATATAAAAAATTTACAGGTAATATGTCAGGAATACTTATTGCAGATTACATTTTCAGGGAGCGTACGGCAAAGGGAAATATGTCAAAGAAACAGGCAATGGTAAAATCAATTGTAACAACAAAAATGGCTGTACCTGTATGTAAAAAATATAATATTAAGCTGGTTGAAGTCCTGCCGGGATTCCGATATATAGGCGAACGTATGATGCAGTTAGAACAGGATAATACATATAATTATGTATTTGGTATGGAAGAGAATTATGGATGTCTGGCGGGAACATATGCAGGAGATAAGGATGCATGTGAAGCTGCCTTAATGCTGTGTGAAGCTGCTGCATATTATAAATCAAAAGATATGACATTATGTGATGCTATGGATTCGCTTTATAAAGAATATGGGTATTATAAGGAATATACCGAAACTCTTACTTTGAAAGGTATGAGTGGTGCTGCAAAGATAGAAGCACTTATGGAAGAATATAGGTCTGATCCACCGAAGACGATTGGTGGATATAATGTGCTGTATGTAAGAGATTATCAGACTGGTCTCAGAACATCAACTGTTGATGGAAACAAGAAGAAGATGAAACTTTCAAAATCAAATATTGTATTTTTTGAGTTGGAAAATGATGCGTGGTGCTGTGTACGCCCACTAAAATCAGAACAAAAAATCAAATACTATATAGGGGTTAAGGAGGATACAGAGAAGAAGGCAGAAGAACAATTAGAAAAAGTCAGAAAGTGTATAGTGGGAGGAAAGTAAATTGATTAATTATTATGAGAAAGAACAGTTGTTTAAAATTGATACGCCAAACAGCAGTTATGTTATGGCAGTCGCAGATGGATTTTTAGGTCATGTATATTATGGAAAAAGGTTATCCGATTACAATATTGGATATTTGCTTAGAACAGAAGATTCTCCTTTTGTGCCATCTGTAAACAGAAGAGATAAGGTTTCATTCCTTGATGCATTTCCAATGGAATATTCATTTGGAGGTACAGGAGATTTTAGAGAAACATGTCTTGATGTAATAAATGCAAATGGACAGAAGAATACAGAACTTGTATTTGATTCATATCGTATTTACAAAGGAAAACAGGCTCTTGAAGGACTTCCTGCTACATGGGGAGAAGATTGTGAGTCACTTGATATTGTTCTTAAGGATTTTTCAAATAAATTGGAGGTCGTTTTAACCTATTCTGTATTTGAGGGAATAGATGCAGTTACTAAAAGTGTAAAAATCAGAAATTGCAGTAACAGTCCGGTAGTTTTAGAAAAGGTAATGTCTACCGCCATTGATGTAGAAGATACAGGATTTGAGATTATGACTATGCATGGTTCATGGGCAAGGGAAAATCATATCCAGCGCCGTGATATAGGATACGGAACATATTTCGTGGACTCGCGAAGAGGAATGTCCAGTCATCAAAATCATCCTTTTATGGCACTTGTAAGTAAAAATGCAGATCAGAGACAGGGAGAAGTGTATGCATATAATATGGTTTATTCCGGAAGTTTTTTATGCTCTGCAGAAAAAAATCAGTTTGATCATATTCGTATGGTTATGGGAATTCATCCGGGTGATTTTTCATGGGAATTAAGACCGGAAGAAATATTCCAGTCCCCAGAAGCGGTATTGGTATACTCTGCTGATGGAATTGGTGCCATGACCAGAACTTTCCATGATTTGTACCGTACACATTTAATTCGAAGCAGATGGAAAGACAGAGTTCGTCCTGTATTGATTAATAACTGGGAAGCTACATACTTTGATTTTAATATTGATAAGCTGATTCAGATTGTAAAAGAAGCTGCTGCAAATAATATAGAAATGTTTGTATTAGACGATGGCTGGTTTGGACACAGAGATTCTGATAATAGCAGTCTTGGAGACTGGTTTGTTGATAAAAGAAAGCTTCCTGGCGGATTGGAGCAATTGTCAAAGGAAGTAAAAAAAGCGGGAATGAAGTTTGGATTGTGGTTTGAGCCGGAGATGATTTCTGAGGATTCAAAGCTTTATCAGGAACATCCTGAATGGGTGATTTGTACATCGGGAAAAGAACCATCACAGGCAAGAGAACAGCTTGTTTTAGATTTTTCCAGACAAGATGTTGTTGATTATCTGTTTGAAAAAATGTCAGAAATTATTAGAACTGCCCAGCTTGATTATATTAAGTGGGATATGAACAGACCATTGACGGATTTGGGAAGCAATATACTTCCTGCAAACAGACAGGGAGAATTACTTCATCGTTATATGCTTGGTGTATACTCTCTACAGGAGAAAATTACATCAGAGTTTCCTGAGCTGCTTTTGGAGAACTGTTCAAGTGGAGGTGGACGTTTTGATCCGGGTATGTTGTATTACAGCCCTCAGATATGGTGTTCAGATGATACTGATGCGATTGAGCGTCTTGTAATTCAGGAAGGAACATTAATGCTTTATCCATCGTCAGTTATGGGTGCACATGTATCAATTTGTCCTAATCATATTACAGGCAGAAATGTGCCATTTTCAACAAGGGCGAATGTGGCAGAGGCAGGAACATTTGGATATGAGTTAGATATTACAAAATTGGATGAAGAGGAGAAATCACAAATACCTGAACAGATTGCAAATCATAAAAAGTATTATGAGGTAACTGCATATGGTGACTATTATAGATTGGCTTCATATCGTGAAAACGGAAAATATGATGCATATATGATGGTGTCAAAGGATAAAACAAAGGCATATTTGACATTTGTTCAGGTACGGTCAGTACCAAATAGTAAACGTTATCGTATTAAGCTTGATGGACTTGATTCAAACAAACGTTATCGTATTGGTGATATGGTATACGCAGGTGATACACTTATGTATGCGGGTATGCTTATGCCGTCTTTATATGGAGATTCTGCATCTGTTATTTTGGAGATAACACAGGAAGTATAAAGAAAAAATGATTTCAGAATAGGGGTGAGGGTATGGCAAAGCGTGTTCGTATGTCAGATATAGGAGCGCGTCTTTCTGTCAGTACAGTGACGGTATCTAAAGCATTGTCCGGTCAAAAGGGAGTTAGTGATGAGCTTCGGGAAAAGATTATATCTACAGCAGAAAGTATGGGGTATGTAAAATCTGTTTCTCAGGCCAAACAACAGAAAAGCTATATGATTGGTATAATTGTTGCAGAACGTTATCTTGGAAGCAGACAGTCATTTTATTGGCAACTTTATCAGCATGTTTCACAAAAAGCAATACAACGTGGTTGCTTTACAATGATTGAGATTATTAGTGATGAGACAGAACGAAAACATGATTTTCCAAAAATTGTGTCAGATAACAAAGTGGATGGCATAATTATTATGGGTGATTTTAAGGATGATTATGTGAATTTTTTGTTTGAAAATGTCAGACATCAGATAGTAGCTCTGGATACACAGCCGAAGATGGGGAAAGGTGACAGTGTGGTATCAAATAATTTGCTTGGGGGTTACAGAATGACCAATTATCTGTTCAGCCTGGGACATAAAAAGATTGGATTTGTAGGAACGCGTCTGGCGACTAATAGTATTGATGACAGATTCCTTGGTTATCTTAAATCAATTATGGAACATGGATGTGAATGGAAAAAAGAGTGGATTATTGATGACAGAGACAGAAACTATGGAAAAATTGATGAGGAAATCTTTTTTGAACTGCCTGAGAATATGCCAACAGCATTTTTTTGTAATTGTGATTATACGGCGAGTCTGCTTATCCGGAAACTGAATGAGAACGGATATTCAGTTCCGGATGATATATCTGTTGTAGGATTTGACAACTATGTGCCGGACCAAATGTTAGGTATTGGTATTACTTCTTATGAAATTAATATGAAAGAAATGGCAAAACGTGCAGTACATATTCTTATACATAAGCTGAATAATTCCAATTACTCAACGGGAATGTTTGTAGTTCAGGGAGAGTTTGTTGAACGAGAGAGCGCAGTGAGAATCAATTCTCCAGTGCTAACTGTCTGAAAACAGCGGGTGTCAGACCATATTCTCGTTTAAACAAACGTATGAAATGATTATAATTATCAAAACCTACAGTGCTGCTTATTTCATGAATTGAATGTTCTGAGATGAGCAGCAATTTTTTTGCCTGTTCAAGTCTGAGATGATTCAGATATTGTAATGGTGATGTTCCTAAATATTTAGAAAATAAATGACAAATCTGATATTTACTCATATGAAATATTTCCTCTAATAGTGCAAGAGAAAATACTTCTTCATAATGGGTGTCTATATATTTTTTTATTTTGAGAACATTTGACGGAAGAAAAGTATCGTCATGTTCATTAACCTGCTGTATCTGTACAAAATATAAAAAAGATAATATTCCATTTAGTGCCATAAACGAAGAAATAAGACTGCTTTCAGTCATCTCTTCCGGTAATGTTGTCAAAATACTTAAATTAAGAAGAATATTAGATTGGGCAGGTGTATTCAGATTTATA
>JBJEMQ010000361.1:0-5343 GCA_051879755.1 Coprococcus sp.
AAGGATGAATTTATAGGTAAAGCAGTATTTAGATTTTCGGGTGGATTTGGTAAAATAGAGTAGTAATCGGAAATTAAATATATTAATATTATGTTAGGGCTGCAGCCATTTGACAGCAGCCCTTACTTTTTTACATAAATCATTCGTGGAAGAAGTCTGAAGCTTAATGAAAAAACAACTAATTTATGGGAGGAATGAAATGAGTATTTCAGATATAAAGAGGATATTTGCAGAAACAGCTATCGAGAAGCTTCCTGATACTATAGCAGAATATGAGACGGATGAGCGCGAGGGAGTAAAGAAGATAATTGCATCAGCAAGGAAAAAAGTAGCTGCATATGAGAAAGAACTTGTACGTTCATATAAAATGTTTGAATTTGAACGTAAATATGCAGATTGTACATATATATGCGGTATAGATGAAGTAGGAAGAGGACCATTGGCAGGTCCTGTTGTTGCTGCAGCGGTTGTGCTTCCAAAAGAATATAATATACTTTATCTGAATGATTCAAAGCAACTATCAGAAAAAAAACGTGAGGAATTATATGAAGAAATAATGGATAAGGCTGTAGCCGTAGGGATAGGTATGGCTGATGAAAAAATTATAGACGACATAAATATACTTAATGCAGATTATGAAGCTATGAAACAGGCTGTATCACGTCTTAAAGTGACTCCTGATTTGTTGCTTAATGATGCAGTAACTATACCTGGAATTGATATACCACAAGTTCCGATTATAAAGGGAGATACATTATCAGGCTCTATAGCAGCGGCAAGTATTATCGCAAAGGTGACAAGAGACAGGATGATGGTAGAGTATGACAGTATATATAGTGGATATGATTTTGCAAAGAATAAAGGATACGGTTCACCTGCGCATATTGCAGCATTAAAAGAAAAAGGGCCATGTCCTATACACAGGCAGTCATTTATAAAAGGTATTATAAAATAGGGTGGATAATATCCGGACAGGATGTAAGAAATATTATCTACAGACAATTATATTAGGAGGAATATGTATAATTCCAGACAAAAGGGTAACGAGTATGAAGAGATAGCAGCAGAATATCTTAAGAATAAAGGCTATATGATTCTGGACAGAAATTATCGCATAAATAAGGGCGAGATAGATATAGTTGCAAAAGATGGAGAATATATAGTGTTTATTGAGGTTAAGTATAGACATAATTTTAATAAGGGATATGCGGAGGAGGCTGTAGATATAAGAAAACAGCGTCAGATATCAGATGTCTCGATATTTTATTTGAACAGCAGAGGCTATGGAACAGATATAAGCTGCAGGTATGATGTGATAACTGTATCAGGTAATAAAACTATAAATCATATAGAAAATGCTTTTAATTATTGTGGAAGGTACAGATAATATGAATATAAAATATATAAATAAAAATAGAACCACAACACTTCATAATAAAAATGGAGTTTTATATATAAGCTTTGATATATTGGACAGACATGGAATAATTAATGGTTTTTCTACAAGAGTAGGCGGAGTAAGTAAAGGTCATCTTTCATCTATGAATTTGAGTTTTCACAGAGGTGACGACCCTGAAAGTGTTATGGAAAACCATAGAAGGCTTGGCGAGGCAGCAGGATATGACTATAAAAAGCTTGTATTTTCAGATCAGGTGCACGAGACATGTATTTATAAAGTATCAGAAAAAGATGCCGGTAAGGGGATAACTAAGAAAACGGATATTATATCAGTTGATGGACTTATAACAGATGAGCCGGGTATTCCACTCATGACTTTTTATGCAGACTGTGTACCTGTTTATTTCTATGACCCGGTAAAAAAGGTGGCTGCAATGAATCATTCCGGCTGGAAGGGGACAGTGAAGAATATAAGCCGCCATATGATAGGGATAATGGAAAAAGATTATGGAAGCATGGCTTCCGATATAATATGTGCCATAGGACCATCTATATGTCAGTGCTGTTATGAGGTAAGTTCTGATGTCGCAGAAGAATTTAAAATGGCATATAATGAAGAAGAATATAATGATATGATTATAGATAAAGAAAATGGTAAATATCAGTTAGATTTGCATAAAGCTAATTATTATAATCTGATAAATAGTGGTGTAGCGGATTATAATATAGCAGTAACCGATATTTGTACATGCTGTAATCCTGACTTACTGTTTTCCCATAGAGCAAGTCATGGCATGAGAGGTAATCTGGGAGGCTTTATTATGCTGCCAAAATAGGAGGATATATATGAAATACGAACATATAGTAAAAGCTGTTGAAACCGGAAGCATAGCAGAGGAAATGGAGATAGAAGCCGGAGATGTAATACTTGCTGTAAATAATCAGAAAATTGAGGATATATTTGACTATCAATATCTCATTAATGATGAATATATAGAACTGCTTGTCAGAAAGACTGATGGCGAGGAATGGCTTCTTGAAATAGATAAGGATTATGATGAGGATTTAGGTATAGAGTTTGAAAACAGTTTAATGGATGATTATCGTTCGTGTCATAATAAATGTATATTCTGTTTTATTGATCAGAATCCTAAGGGAATGCGTGATACCATATATTTTAAGGATGATGATTCAAGATTATCTTTCCTTCAGGGAAATTATATTACATTGACAAATATGAAGGATACGGATATAGACAGGATAATCAAGTATCATTTGGCGCCAATTAATATATCTGTTCATTCAACAAATCCGGAGTTGAGATGTAAGATGCTTCACAACAGATTTGCAGGAACCATACTGGATAAGATAAGAAAATTCTATGAAGCAGATATACCTATGAATGGTCAGGTTGTTTTGTGTAAGGGGATAAATGATGGTGATGAATTGAGGAGAACCATATCCGATTTGTTGGAATTTGCTCCTGTGATGGAGAGTGTATCTGTGGTTCCGGTAGGTTTATCTGATTACAGAGAGGGATTATATCCGCTTGAGCCATTTAGCCCGGAGGATGCCGCAGAGGTTATAGATATTATTGAAGAATATCAGAAAAAGGCAATGGATAGATATGAAATACATTTTATACATGCCAGTGATGAATGGTATATTAATGCAAAAAGGAAATTTCCTGATGCAGAATGTTATGATGGATATATACAATTAGAAAATGGTGTTGGCATGATGCGTCTGATGCTCGATGAATTTGCTGAGGCGTATGATAAGGTTATAGGGGATAACAGGGAATATGAAGTGTCGATAGTAACAGGTGTATTGGCATATGATTCAATTAGTGAGCTGGCGCATCTTATGAACATAAAATTTCCAAATATTAAAATTCATGTTTATAAGATTATAAATGATTATTTTGGACACAGAATAACAGTCACAGGACTGCTTACAGGAAGAGATATTTTAAATCAGTTAAAGGATAAACCGCTTGGTCATAGACTTATGCTGCCACAGAGTACTCTGAAGGCGGATGAAGATATATTCCTTGATGATATGACGTTAGAAGAGCTTAAGCTAGCTTTACAAGTTGAAATTTATATTGTAAAATCAAACGGTGCAGATTTTGTACAGGGAATTATTGGAGGAAAAAATAATGAGTAAACCAATAGTCGCCATAGTTGGAAGACCTAATGTAGGTAAATCTACATTGTTCAACGCATTGGCAGGAGAGAAGATATCTATAGTTCAGGATACACCGGGAGTAACAAGAGATAGAATATATGCGGATGTTTCATGGCTTGATTATAATTTTACGCTTATTGATACAGGTGGTATAGAGCCTGATACAGATAATATTATTCTTAAGAGTATGAGAGAGCAGGCAGAGATAGCGATAGATACAGCAGATGTTATATTATTTATGACAGATGTAAGGCAGGGAATGGTAGATGACGACATAAAAGTGGCGGATATGCTGAGACGTTCCAAGAAACCTATAGTTCTGGTAGTTAACAAGGTTGACAGTTTTGAAAAATTTATGCCGGATGTATATGAGTTCTATAACCTTGGGCTTGGTGATCCGTTGCCTGTGTCAGGTGCTTCAAGGCTAGGTATAGGTGATATGCTTGATGTTGTTGTAGGATATTTTGATGAAACAGCAAAAGAAGAAAATGAGGACGAAAGACCTCGTATAGCCATAATTGGTAAACCAAATGTTGGAAAATCATCTATTATAAATAAACTGCTTGGTGAGGAAAGAGTTATTGTATCTGATATAGCAGGAACTACAAGAGATGCTATAGATACGGAGATAGTAAGAAATGGCACAGAATATGTATTCATAGATACAGCAGGACTTCGTAAGAAAAATAAGATAAAAGAAGATATTGAGCGATATAGTATAATCAGAACAGTATCAGCGGTTGAAAGATGTAATGTGGCTGTACTTGTAATTGATGCTACGGAGGGTATAACAGATCAGGATGCAAAGATTGCCGGTATAGCACATGAGCGTGGTAAAGGTATGATTATTGCTGTAAATAAGTGGGATGCCATAGAAAAAAATGACAAGACTATTTACAAATTTACTGAGGATATAAGAAATAAACTGTCATACATGCCTTATGCAGAGCTTATATTTATATCAGCAAAATCAGGCCAGAGACTTCCAAAGCTTTTTGATACCATAGATGCAGTTATAGAAAATCACTCATTGAGAATAGCTACAGGTGTATTAAATGAGATTATGACAGAAGCAGTTGCAATGCAGCAGCCGCCTTCAGATAAAGGAAAAAGACTTAAATTGTTTTATATAACTCAGGTTTCTGTAAAACCGCCTACATTTGTTATATTTGTAAATGATAAAGAGCTTATGCACTTTTCATATACGCGATATATTGAGAATCGTATAAGAGAAGCTTTTGGTTTTAGAGGAACACCTTTAAAATTTATCATAAGAGAGAGGAAAGATAAATAATGGACATGTTAATGAGAATCATTTGTCTGTTAGGTGGATATTGCTTTGGTCTTATTCAGACAAGCTATTTGTATGGCAAACTTAATGGCATAGATATAAGACAATATGGAAGTGGGAATGCAGGAACAACAAATGCTCTCCGTGTACTTGGGAAAAAAGCAGGGCTTATAGTTTTTCTTGGCGATTTATTTAAAGGTGTTATAGCCTGTACTCTTGTTCATGTTATTTTAAATCTTGCAAATTATGACAATGTATATTTGTTTGTTTTATATGCAGGATTTGGGGTAGTACTGGGACATAATTTTCCATTTTACATGCAGTTTAAAGGTGGAAAGGGAATTGCTGCAACCTCAGGAATGATATTAGGTCTATGGGATTGGAGAATTGTAGTTATAGAATTTTTTGTATTTGCAATAGCACTTGCCATATCAAAATATGTATCTGTAGGCTCAATATGTCTT
>JBJEMQ010000362.1:0-5329 GCA_051879755.1 Coprococcus sp.
ATTGAGAGCTTCGGGTTTATCTGCAAGATATGTTACCGGTTATGCTATACCATCATCTGCATGGCATAAAAGTGAAAAAGGCGGATATGAAGCAGAAATATTGGAATGTTATGGGCATGCATGGGCAGAGGTGTATAATTGGGATAATAATACATGGATAATTGCCGAGACTACGCCTGGATATAGTGGAAATATAGAAAATGTTGTAAAGGAAGAGGAAGTAATAGCTGATACTGCATCTGAGGAGGTTATATCTGAGACTGAATCAGAAGAGCTTTCAGAAGTTGCAACAGAAGAGGAAAAGTCAACTAATCAGGTAACTAAAGAGCAGAAAGATGCTGAGAATACCGAAAATAATGGCGCGCAGGAAAGGAATATGGGTACAGATGAAAAAGCATATTCTTATAAAGCGGACAAAACATCTTCAGTTATAATAGGGCTAATAATAGCTGCTGTTATTATAATACTGTGTTTGATACTTCTATGTATCAGAAGACGTATAATTGTAATCAGACGAAATAAGTATTTTAGAAGCAGAGACAGACGTTCTGCTATATATCGCATGTCTGAAACTATATATGAGATGATACTTTTTTCACATATAACAGATAAAATAGTTAAAGATGATGTAGAATATGTGGAGGAAATGGGCAGAAAACTTGATTTCCTGAAAGAAGGAGAGTTTGAAAAGTTTTCAGAGCAGGTGCAGGCTGCCGTATATGGTGACGTAGTACCAAAGGCAGAGGATATGCAAAGATATTTCAGCATGTACAGATTAATCAGAATGCATTTGTATCTGGGACTTTCAATGAAAAACAGGTTTGTGTGGAAGCTGATTAGGTGTTATGATTAGTGCAGACAAATAATTAATTAGACATAGGACAAACGTAGGTTAGAGATATGGATAAAAAAATTGAATTTGCAAATGGAATTAAAGATGGGATTCCTATAGCTCTTGGATATTTTGCAGTGAGCTTTAGTTTTGGAATACTGGCACTTAAAGATGGACTTACTGCTTTACAGGCGGTTATTATTAGTCTTACCAATGTTACAAGTGCAGGGCAATTTGCAGGACTTAAGATAATTGTTGCGGGTGGTGCCATAGCAGAGATGATACTCACTCAGTTTATTATTAACTTGAGATATGCACTTATGAGTCTGTCACTTACACAGAAGCTCGATAAGAGTGTGACTATATGGCAGAGATTTATTATAGCATTTGCAAATACTGATGAGATATTTGCAGTTGCCATGGGACATTTTAAAGAAGTTACGTTTCTGTATATGTTAGGATTGCAGATGCTTCCTATACTTGGATGGACAGGAGGAACTCTTGCAGGTGCGGTAGCATGTGATTTGTTGCCAAAGTCTGTATGCAGTGCTTTAAGTCTTGCATTATATGGAATGTTTGTAGCGATAGTTGTTCCGGTGGCAAAAAAATCAAGACCGGTTATGTTGGTAGCGGCTGTTGCTGCCATTCTTAGCTGTGTGATATATTATGTTCCATTTTTCAAATTTATATCCACGGGCATTGGAATAATTATATGTACTATTGCAGCTGCTGTAGTTGGAGCTCTGTTTTTTCCTGTGAATAGTAAAGAGGATGATAACAGTAAACAAGCTGATGCACATATAAATAATGAGAAGGATGTAGAATAAGATGAATATTTACATATATATAATAACTATGGCGCTTGTTACTTATCTGATAAGAGTAGTGCCGTTGGTGCTGTTCAGGAGTAAAATCGAAAATCAGTTTATCAGTTCATTTTTATATTATGTGCCATATGCATGCCTTACGGCACTGACACTTCCGGCTATATTCTACAGTACAGAAAGTATAATCAGTGCAGCATGTGGTCTGGCAGTCGCAATAATTCTTGGTATAAAGGAAAAAGGATTGGTTGTAGTAGCTGCGGCTGCATGTGTAACTGTATTTGTAGTTGAGAGAATACTTGCATTTATCGCATGACTTAAGTCGCAGGTGTTCTGTGCCCGGTCATAAATATTTGTTATTACAGAAAGGAAATTAAAGATGAAATATCCGAAGTTTTTGCAGGATAAAGGAACAATAGGATTTGTGGCACCTTCATTTGGATGCAATATAGAGCCTTATAAAACAGCTTTTGAAAATGCACAGAGAAAATTCAAAGAAATGGGATATGGTATAGATATAGGACCAAATTGCTATGCGGGGAATGGTGTAGGAATAAGCAATACACCTGAGAAATGCGCATCTGAGATAAATGGATATTATCCTTCCGGGAAAAATGATGTTCTGATTTCCTGTGGCGGTGGCGAATTGATGTGCGAAGTGTTAAATTATATTGATTTTCAAGCGTTACAGAAGGCAGAGCCAAAGTGGTATATGGGATTTTCGGACAATACAAATCTTACGTTCTTACTTACTACATTATGCGATACCGCATCAATATATGGACCTTGTGCAGCTGCTTATGGAATGGAGCCATGGCATGAGTCAGTGCAGGATGCATTTGACCTCATAAGAGGTAAAAAACTTTCTATGAAAGGTTATGATATGTGGGAGAAGGAATCGCTGAAAGATGAAGACCACCCACTTGTTTCATATAACCTTACGGAACGAAGGGTTATTCATGGTTATCCGGAGAAGTTTAATATGAAGGGCAGGCTTATAGGGGGCTGTATGGACTGTCTTGTAAACATTCTTGGTACACGCTTTGACAAGGTGTCTGATTTCCTCGAAAGATATAAAGCTGATGGTTTTATATGGTTTATTGAGTCATGTGATTTGAATGTTATGTCGATACGTCGTGCTATGTGGCAGATGGATGCTGCCGGATGGTTTAAATATGTAAAGGGTTTTATGATAGGCAGACCTTTGCAGTTTGGACAGGAGATGTTTGGGCTTGACCAGTATGAAGCAGTACTTGGTATTATTGGAAAATATAATGTGCCTGTTGTTATGGATGTGGATCTGGGACATTTATCGCCTATGATGCCAATTATATGCGGAAGTATTGGAGAGGTAACAGTTAATAATCAGGATATGGAAGTAAGAATGAATCTTATTTAAGAAATAACTGAATGATACTATTAAATTTTACTTGTGAAATATAGTAAAAAAATGTAAAATAATTTTGGGTAGTTTTGGTAGGAAACCGTTGTTTAAGTTATCAGAGTGAGGAAGTGTAGCTTACAGTGAGTACTGTGAATTTGCAAGAGGTTTTAGTCGCAAACGGGTTAGGGATTGTAATTATGCTTTTTTTGTTGTCGATGAAGCATCGTGACATCCGGAAAGACAATTACAAAGAAAAACTTTTTGACGCAATGATTTGGATGACTATTATCGAATGTGTTGTTGAAACATTGACTTTCGTGCTTGATGGAAGGATATATACCGGATGCATTGCAATCGCCTATTTTTTGAATACGATTTGTTTTGTAGGGACAAGTCTGATTAGTTTTTTGTGGTGTTTGTATGTGGATTTGCGCATATTTAATCGCTTGCAAAGTGTTCGGAAAAAGATAAAATATCTTATGATTCCTTTTTTGATTCTGCTGATTATTGCATTGGTGAATCTGAGCGGATGTGGTATTTTGTTCATCATCACAAGGGATAATGTATATCAGCGTGGAAAGTTTGTATGGATTATATATGCAGTTTTGCTTTTTTATATTACATATAGTATTACTTTGGTTGATCGTTTCAAGAAAAACGGATTATACATACATTATTTTCCTACTTTCTATTTCGTTACTCCTTGTATATTAGGAGTTATGATTCAGGCGTTTTCATATGGAATTGCATTAGGCTGGATATCTGTTGCACTGGCACTATTGTTTGTATATGTACAGTTGCAGTCGTTGAATGCTTTGCTGGATGCTCTTTCCGGATTATACAATCGTCGTTATCTTGATAACCTTCTTGAACATCTGCAGCGTAATTCAAAGATTAGCACGGTTTATGGAATAATGATGGATGTAAATAGTTTTAAGAAAATTAATGATAACTTTGGACACTCGGTGGGTGATGATGCTCTGCGCAATATCGGGCAGATTCTTTCAGATTCAATACCGGATTGTGGAATTGCGATACGTTATGCGGGAGATGAATTTGTGATCTTGCTAAATACAGAATCAGAAGATACGGTAAAAGAGACGATAGAGCAGGTACAGCATAATATTGAAGAATTCAATCAATTGGGGAAACATAAGTATCAGTTGTCTCTGTCTATGGGCTATGGGCGTTTTGACACAAAAAAAGATGATGTGGAGAAATTTCTGTTTACAATGGATGAACGTATGTATGAGGCAAAAGAAAAATATTATGCCTCCCTGGCGGAAAAATAAAAATCAGAAAACTTATAAAAATCAGCGGATGATTTGTTGGAGTCATCCGCTGATTTTTATGCAGACGGCTGAGAAATGCTATATACAGTATTCATCGCCTGCTTCCGGTCTGTTATTACAGAGGTCTGCTATAGTTGTGTTATCAATAACATCTGATATTGCTTTGTTGAGCCTGCGCCACAAATTTAATGTGGTACAGTCAGCTTCCCTGTCACAGTTTGTCTCTTCATCATCTACACATGGAACAGGAGAAAGAGTACCTTCTGTCAGACGGAGAACCATACCGACAGTTATCTCTTCAGGTGACTTTCTTAAAAGATATCCTCCCTGTGGTCCTCTGACACTTCTTACTAATCCGCCGGAATGAAGAAGTGCAATAATCTGTTCCAGATATTTATCTGAAATGTCTTCGCTTGATGCGATATCTTTTATACTTACAGGCTTTCCATCTGTCCTTGATGCAATATTTGTCATAAGGCGCAATGCATATCGGCCTTTTGTAGAAACCTTCATTTATGATATCCTCCTTTCATGGTTGTATTGATTTTAATATAAAATTCCTACTGGATTTCTATGAATATATTGCTATTATAGCATAAGCAAAAAAATTATCAAGAAAAACCTTAAAATCCTATTGACAAAGTAGGAAAAGTGGATTAATATACCAACATAAACTAAATCATAGTTCGTGAGTAGGAATTTAGGAGATTGAAAAGGAGATAAGATTATGGGAAAAAAAACTTATAGTGAAAGAAATTTAAAGTTTGAGACATTACAGTTACATGTAGGTCAGGAGACACCGGATCCTGTTACAGATGCAAGAGCAGTTCCGATTTATCAGACATCATCATTTGTATTTAGAAATTCACAGCATGCAGCCGACAGATTTGCATTAAAGGATGCAGGAAATATATATGGAAGACTGACAAATCCTACTGAGGATGTATTTGAGAAAAGAATAGCAGCACTTGAAGGTGGTGTAGCAGCACTTGCAGTT
>JBJEMQ010000363.1:0-5319 GCA_051879755.1 Coprococcus sp.
AAAGACTTTCTGGATTTATAAAAAAATATCGCAGACGTTAACCGGTAAAATGTTCTATTTGGCAAATAGGAGGATGGAATTATGAATGGAGAAACAGCACAAAAGAGCGGTATTGTCATGAGTGCAAGAAAAGCACTTCATGATGGAGAAGAAATAAAGTATTGTTTGGATAGCTATGTATTGTCTATAAAATTTGTGTTTCACTCTGGTGGAAAAAATGCAGAAAATAAAATAGAGGCAAAATCTGTCAGCGAGTGGTTTGATATATGCAGAAGGCGGGGACTGGAGGATATTAAATTTATGATTCCAACGTCCGTTGCAGATAGAAGTATATTAGGCTTTTCAAACACTGGCGGAGATTCCATCGTCTGCTTTTTTAATGATAAATCCGTCACTTATTTTACATCAAGATGGGAATTTGACAGGGATAACAAAGGTTGGATGGTCTTGTATGAGGAACATGAGTGGAAGGATGCACCGAAAGGGAAACCACTATTTGTGAATTGTGTGGAAGAATTTAAGCAGGTGTTATCAGATATAGAAGCATTTGCAAAAAGGATAGATTGTGATAATTTTGCTCGGATTTTCCATAGAGCATACGAGGCTTTATGTGATTTGGCAGGTGAAGCAGGGGATGAATCTGAGGATTATATTCCGGATGCAGTTCCCGATATGCTTAGAGGGATGTATCGTGCAATTATGGATGCGGATGTATTTGGAGCAATGGGCTCATGGAATGACGAACCACCGTATTATGCACATGAAAAGGGACTCGATAATGAATATAATTCCTTGTCTAATAAATTACTGGAACAGTTGAGATACAACCTGATGTATATTGTAAATGAAAGTTGGAATAAGGAGTGTAACTGATCATTTTATGAAGGCTGTGAAGAGAGAATATTATAAGGATATAAATTACAAACCATTTTTGTTCTATGTGGTATTTGGAGCTTCCGAAGATGAACTTCAGGTGTCACGAGAAAAGCATCATGTTGATGAATTTCCGAAAGGATTAAATATGCAGCTTCTGTGTAGAGAAAAGCATTCTGAATATATTGATGGTTTTTTTGCCGGTAGTTTGGGTAGTATTTTGAAAGAAAATGATTCTAAACTTTTTGAAGCATGTAAGAAAGCGGATAAGTGTGTTGTTATCATGGGTGAAGTTGAAGAGGATTCAACATTTGATTATCTCAGAAATGTTATCGGATTTGTTCAGGCACTTGTGGAACAGGGAGCTTGTGGCGTTCTTGACTTGTTGACTTTTTCTTTATTTGAGCCGACTAAATGGACTGAGCGATTCTTTGAAAAAGAAATCAATACACAAAATCATGTCGTAATTCTGAGTTCAAAAGAAGATAGATATTGGTTACATACAAGAGGTATGGCAGAATTTGGGAGACCTGATATCAGTATCAAGGATATAGAAGAATATTTATTACATGATTATAAACAAATAATAGACCAGATGATTTTTTATGGTGGTCAGGGTGCATTCTTTGATGGAATTGTTAAGCTGCATACACATGACGGAAAAACGTTTGTGGTTGAGACGGAATTCATAAATGATTTTGATAATGACGATTTTAATAATGCATATTATGAGGTCGTTGTGTTGGATGAAGTAAAAAATTAAAAGGGTGAATCTGAAATTTTATTATTTTCAACTCAGATTATCATGTTCCGGCGTAGAATTGTTGCTAAGGCTAATAGAAAAGGTTACAAAGAAGTTGCATAGCAAAAGGATAAGTTGGGTCTGATGATAAAACAAAAATTTTCACTTCACTATGATTTTGGAGATGACTGGATGTTCACAATCACAGTCCAAAACATAACAGAAACAGCGGAAAAAACTGTACCAAAAGTGATCAAAGAAAAAGGGGGGAAGTTAAGAATAAAACTTTTTGTATCAAGTTGTTTTTTTTCACTATTTGTGTATAATAGAACTTGATACAAAAACTATCAAGAAATTGTACGAAGTTGTTTGAGGTGATGTACATGAATACTGTTATGAATTATGAATCAATATTTGGACGGTATGGAGGAATCATGCGTACCTGCGAACTTAAAAAGGAAGGTATATCTTATCAGATGCTTCAAAATTTAATAGAAGAAGGAAGCGTAGAGAAGATTAAATATGGTTATTATCAGTGGCAGGATGAAAAAGCTTTTACAGAAGTATCAGTAATAACATCGCTCTTTCCGGAGGCTGTTATCTGTGATGTATCAGCTGCAATGTATTATGGCTATACAGATCGGGTACCAGGTGTCTGGCATATAGCTGTGGATAATAAATCAGCGAGAAATAAGTTCAAACTGGATTTCCCTATTATAAAACCGCATTTTATTGAGGCATCCAGATTGGATATTGGTGTGAGTGAAGGAAATATAGATGGAATTACTGTAAAGATTTATGACAGAGAGCGGGTTGTCTGTGATTGTCTGCGTCATGTTAATACGATGGATGGAGAGGTGTTTAATACTGTAATCCAAAGGTATATTAGTGATAAGAATAAGGATGCAGCGAAAATGATGGCGTATGCTTCAAAGCTTGGTGTGGAAAAGAAGGCACGAAGGGTGGTTGGAGTATGGCTGTAAAGGAGATAAAGGATATGGGAGCATCTGTGCTCACCAGATTAAAGAAGCAATCTTTGAAACCTTGCAACATAGAGGAACTCCATACGAGAGAGATAGCATGAAACAAATAAGAGCATTTGATCAGAATGAATTTCTTCAAAATCTGTGGTGGAATTATAATCCCGGACAGGGGCTAGAAAAACCTGATTTTTCTTCAGTATTGATACAGCTCAATCAGTTTATAGGTCCTGTGTATGAAGCGATACTGCGAGAAGATGAATTTTTTGGAATGTGGTCATCAAAAGAAAATATATGGAAGTAGGATATTTTGATATAGGAGAAAATTAATTTGAGATAGGATGTAAACCTATGGGTTTTGTTTTTAAGGAGTAGTATGGACCAATATATTTACAGGGGTGAAAATGAAAATGCTTTCTTTTTGGCTTTTGTTCACAATGTCAGATGTGATTATCATAAAGAACCTACGGACGACAGTGCTGTTGAATTACCATATGGTACAATTATTGTTCCGAAGGATTATGATACCTCATGGATGGCATATCGCAATTTTTATTTAGGATGGAAAGTTGTTATTGCATCTGTGGCAGAGAAATATATAAAGAAAAGGCATTAGGATTTTGGAAATACGGAAAATAGTAATTTCCCAGAACAGATTTATGCGGATGCGGGAGGAGAAAAATGTCAAAAAAAGAAGTTGAAAATTTTGAACAACAATTTGAAAAAGAAGAGATGGAGCTTACTGTTCTTATGAAAAGTGGCTGTAATGGTGCCTGTGTTAGTGGAGAATGGTTAATTCCTTCAGTAAACTTCGTTGCAAGTATAGATCAGGCAAATAATCTGTCAAAAAAAGAAGGCAGATTAGAGTGGATTATTCCAAAACAGACTGATAGGGAAGGATTTGGATATGATTTTGTTCAGTATGGAATATATCACATTTTGGTTCGTAAATGTATTCCAAAGGAGTTAAATCAGTATCAATCAGAGGTTATGAACAACAGGTATAGGCTAATAAAAATTCTTGCAAAAGATGTTCAAAATGATAGGCTCTTGGAGTTAAAAGAATACCTTCAAAGACCAGTTACCATTGAGACTGAGTTTGGAAATTTTGTTTTGGAAAGAGAATATGATATTTTTTCGAGCGTCATAGATTGGTGTGGAAATGAAGTAAATGTCACATTAGAGCAAGATGATGATCGTGAAGAGACTGCAAACAGTGCACTGGACAGTTTTCTTGCAATAGCTAAAAATATGCGGGAATTTGATAAAAGGAACAGAGAATATGCTGCGGACAAAATGCTAAGTTCAGCAAATGATTGGTTAGCAGAAGATGACAGTCCGGATAAACCTGATGAGATTACAAGAGAAATGTTTATAGAACGTATGGAGCTATCTGAAATGTGTGTAAATTCAGATGGCAGTATAACTTGGTATTATTTAGATGGAGATATGTTCTGGGGACATGCAATTGTAATTGATATGGAAGAGGATGGTACATATAGTGACGCTTACATAGCTGGTTAGATATAAAGTGTAAATTGATAGTTGCAGTATGGAAGGGATAGCATGTTATTAAAAGATATCATAGAGGGACACAATATTTTCTATAAACTTGGCTTTGATGAATATTCTCAAAACTACATAATGGAAATAGATAATGGACAAGGGATAAAAAATTATTATGTTATCACGGAAGATGAGTATGAAGAGAGCAGGAATAATGCAGAATTTATGAATATGCTGTATGATGAATGTTTAAAGAAAAATGTTAAAGGAAAAAGATTTTACTTTTCGAACTGGAGCCAACAGAATTCTTCTGAACAGGATTGCCTGATGTACTTATATTCTTATCGGGAATTATTCATAGGGAAAAGCCGCAAACAAATTTATCAAATAGCAGTTCCTGAGAAATCAAGTGAAAAAGAGGATATTTATGTACTCGGTAATATGAAATTGAGTGTGATTTATCAGGATGATATTTGTGTAAAGGTAGAAGAAATCAAAATAAATGTGTGAGGATATTATGGACAAAAATAATAAGAAACTTGTGGATTATGTATGCGGAAAATCAAAGTCACTGAGCTTTTTTTTATGGTGTTTATTTGTTCTGATTATTATACCAATTGCCGGGATAATTGCTATGTGTATTATTGATCCTGAATTATTACTTTTTGAAGGCGACTATGAAGTTTTGGGGATTTTGGCATTACTTCTTATAATGGGAGTTTGTAGTGTGTATTATTTTAAGTTTATTGTGGGTATGAAAGAACATAGAGAAGAATTGAAAATAAAGTACAATGGACTTAATGATGAACAAAAACAGGAGATTCTGTATTGCGCAAAAATTTATAGGGAGATTTCTCGGAATGCCCGGAGAGCCTGGGGTCGCTTGGCTTATGATACTTTTTATATAAGTGATAATTATATTTATGGGAATTTAGCCATATGCAAAACGCAGAAATCTCTTATTTTGAGTCCGGTTGTATTTGAATATATCTCGTTGAAGGACGTAGAGGTGGCAAAGAAAGATACATTTGTAGGTAATACAGTTTTGGTAATGTACACCAAAGATAAAAAGATTTATAGGTGCAGAGCGGAAGAAAAAAAGATAAAAGAATTGGCTGAGAGAATAAAGGGTTGAATATCGGATGTTCTGATTTTATTTGTAAAGGAGAAAAGAAAATGGAGTTCCCATTTAAAGATGTACCTAATACAGCGTGTTTA
>JBJEMQ010000364.1:0-5292 GCA_051879755.1 Coprococcus sp.
AAGAATAATTGACTTACTGGAAGAGGATGATGATGTTCAGGCAGTATATCATAATGTGAATCTTCCTGAAGAAGACGAAGAGTAATCATAGAAATAAAGACTCAGGGAAGACGCTCGATATACAGCGTCTTTCTTTGCTATATTAACATGTTTGGAGACAGAACAAAAATGAAGGGAATACTTAAATATCTTAGAAATTATAAAAAGGAATCAATTCTGGCACCTTTATTTAAAATGTTGGAGGCATGTTTTGAATTATGTATTCCTATTGTGATGGCAAAAATTATTGATGTTGGAATTACAAACAGGGATATGAGTTATGTGTTGAAGATGTGTCTGTTGATGGTAGCATTGGGAATTATAGGGCTGATATGTTCTCTGACTGCCCAATATTTCTCAGCAAAGGCAGCGACAGGATTTGGAACAGCACTTAGAAATGATTTATTTAAGCATATATCAACACTTTCATATACAGAGATAGATAATATAGGTACATCAACACTTCTTACAAGAATGACAAGTGATACAAATCAGATACAGACAGGTGTTAATCTGGTATTGAGATTATTCCTGCGTTCGCCATTTATTGTGTTTGGTGCAATGATTATGTCATTTACAATAGATGTGAAATCTGCTATGACATTTGTGGTGACCATACCGGTGCTTTCCATAGTTATATTTGGAATTATGCTTATTAGTATTCCATTGTTTAAAAAAGTACAGGAAAGACTTGACAGAGTTACACTTCTTACAAGAGAGCACCTGTCAGGAGTAAGGGTTATAAGAGCCTTTAACAGACAGGAAAAAGAAGTAGAGGAATTTGATAGGGCTACAGATGACCTTATGGGTGTTCAATTATTTGTAGGTAGAATATCAGCATTTCTTAATCCTGTGACATATGTAATTATTAATCTCGCAACAGCAGTAATTATATGGATATCTGCAAAACAGACTAATTCAGGTATTATTACGCAGGGACAGGTAGTTGCTCTTGTAAATTATATGTCGCAGATACTTGTAGAACTTGTAAAACTGGCAAATCTTATAATAAACATAAATAAATCAATTGCATGTGCAAAGCGTATAAATCTTGTATTTGAACAGAAACCGTCTATAACGGATGGACATGCAGATATAAGTATCAATAATGAAGAAAATGTACCAAAACTGCAGTTTAGAAATGTGTTTCTCAAATATGATAAGGCTAAGGAACCATCTTTATCCAATATAAACATAACTGTTTCAAAAGGGCAGACAATAGGAATCATAGGAGGAACCGGTTCGGGAAAATCTTCCCTTGTCAATATGATACCGAGATTTTATGATGCAACAGAGGGAACTGTATTGATAGATGGAGAAGATGTAAGAAACTATCCTATAGAAAAACTTCGTATGAAAATAGGAGTAGTTCCTCAGAAGGCAGTATTATTTCAAGGAACGATAGCTGACAATATCAGATGGGGAAAACCGGATGCAACAAGAGAAGAAATAGATGAAGCACTTCGTGTAGCCCAGGCAAAAGAATTTGTAGATGCAAAAGAGGGTGGAATGGACTTTAAGATAACTCAAGGTGGAAAGAATCTGTCAGGGGGACAAAAACAAAGACTTACCATAGCAAGGGCTGTAGTAAGAAAACCTGAGATACTTATATTGGATGACAGCGCATCTGCTCTTGATTTTGCAACTGATGCAGCATTAAGAAAGGCTATCAGGGAATATTCTGAGAATATGACAGTATTAATTGTTTCGCAGAGAGCTTCAACAATTATGAATTCGGACCGTATAATAGTTATGGATGATGGTGAGATAGCCGGTATAGGAACTCATAGTGAACTTCTTAGAAGTTGTGAGGTATATCAGGAGATATGCCGTTCACAGTTATCAGGTGATGAAGCAGCAGGAAGCATGGCTTCCGGTATGGCATAAGGAGGACAGAATATGAGTGATATAAGAAAGAAAAAGACGAACAATAAAACTACCATAATAAGAATTCTGAAATATATAAAAAGGTACAGTCCTCTTGTTGTAATGTCTCTTATATGTGCGTCTGTTTCAGTAATCCTGACATTATATGCACCTATACTTATTGGTCGTGGTGTAGATAAGATAGTAGGTCCCGGTGATGTTGATTTCGACGGACTGAAATCCATACTTTTAAAATTGTGTATAGTAATAGGCATAACAGCTGTAACGCAGTGGATTATGAATATATTGAATAACAGAGTGACATATAAGGTAGTCAATGATGTGAGAACGAGGGCATATGATAAGCTTTTGAAGCTGCCGCTTTCTTACATTGATTCGCATACTCATGGAGATATAGTGAGCAGGATAATAGCAGATGTAGATCAGTTTTCTGATGGATTGCTTATGGGATTTACACAGTTATTTACAGGTGTTATGACTATTATTGGAACACTTGTATTTATGCTTTCCATAAATAAGCTGATAGCACTTATAGTGGTTTGTATTACTCCTGTATCGCTGTTTGTAGCTTCATTTATAGCAAAAAAAACATATCATATGTTTAGAAAACAGTCTGAGATAAAAGGGGAGCTTACTTCACTTGTAAATGAAATGGTGGAAAATCAGAAAGTAGTTACTGCGTTTTCTATGGAAGATAATGTTAATGGAAGATTTCAGGAAATAAACGGAAGACTGTCAAAAGCAGCTTTGGATGCTACATTTTTTTCATCTACAACTAATCCATGTACGAGATTTGTAAATAGTCTTGTATATACGGGAGTTGGAATAGTAGGTGCTGTGATGGCTATAAAAGGGCTTATTTCTGTAGGACAGCTTACAAGCTTCTTAAGCTATGCGAATCAATACACAAAGCCATTTAATGAAATATCAGGTGTAGTTACAGAGCTTCAGAATGCACTTGCATCAGCTGCCAGAGTATTCGAATTAATTGATGAGGATGCAGAGATTGCAGAGGCAGCAGATCCTGTAAAACTCACTGATGTTAAAGGTAATGTAAAGCTTAGTAATGTAGATTTTTCGTACAATAAAGATGTGGAATTGATAAAGAATCTCAGTCTTAATGTAAAACCGGGACAGAGAATTGCCATAGTAGGTCCTACAGGATGTGGTAAAAGTACTGTTATAAATCTTCTGATGCGCTTTTACGATGTGGACAGTGGAAGTATAAGTGTGGATGGATATGATATAAGAGAGGTGACGCGAAAGAGCCTCAGAGAAAATTATGGGATGGTGCTTCAGGAGACATGGCTTAAGACAGGAACCATAAAAGAAAATATAGCATATGGACGTCCTGATGCAACAGATGAAGAGATAATAGCTGCAGCAAAGCAGTCGCATGCACATAGCTTTATAAAAAGACTTCCTGATGGATATGATACTTTGATAACAGAAGATGGAGGAAATCTGTCACAGGGACAAAAACAGCTGCTTTGTATAACAAGAGTTATGCTTGATTTGCCACCTATGCTTATACTCGATGAAGCTACATCATCTATAGATACAAGAACAGAGATAAGGATACAAAGAGCATTTGCAAAGATGATGGAAGGAAGAACAAGTTTTGTAGTAGCACACAGATTGTCAACAATAAAGGAATCTGATATTATTCTTGTTATGAAAGACGGACATATCATAGAGCAGGGAAGCCACACAGAACTGCTTGCCATGAATGGCTTTTACACAAAACTATACAACTCACAATATGCGTGAGCAATGAGCCATGCAATCATATACACAAATCATATGCCGTAAGCTTGCTTACAGGCAGATGCATTTGTGTATATGATTATACGGCGAATGCCGCGACACCCCTCGAAAGAGGGGTGTGTGCAAGGCGAAGTAGCAGAGGAATACATGGAGCGAATGCCGCGACCCCCCCCTCGAAAGAGGGGTGTGGGCAAGGCAAAGGAAGAAAAAATATGTAAGGAGAAAAATAAAATGAAGGTAAAAGAAATGGGATATACAAAGGAAGAATTACTTAATATGGCAGATACATATCTGGCAGAACCTGCAAGACGTTGGGATTTTATTGAAGAGCAGGGAGATGGCATGTATGTTTACGATGAAGAGGGAAATCAGTATCTTGATTTCTTTGCAGGTATCGCAGTAAGCAGTACGGGAAATTGTAATAAAAAGGTTTCAGATGCTATTGCAACTCAGTGCAGACAGGTTATACATGCATCTAATTATGCATATACAATGCCGATGCTGCTTCTTGCAAAAAAAGTATGTGACACTATAGGAATGGAAAAAATAGTATTCCAGAATTCAGGAACAGAAGCAAATGAAGCCATGATAAAGATGGCAAGAAAATATGGAACAGATAATTATGGACCTGAAAGATATCATATAGTAACAGCAAAGAACAGTTTCCATGGAAGGACATATGGTGCACTCTCTGCCACAGGGCAGCCTGATAATGCTTGCCAGAACGGCTTTAAGCCAATGCTCCCGGGCTTTTCTTATGCAGAATATAATAACCTGGAAGATTTTAAGAGCAAGTGTACAGAGAATACTATAGCAATTATGGTAGAACCTGTTCAGGGAGAGGGCGGAGTCTATCCGGCTACAAAAGAATTCCTTCAGGGACTTCGTGATTATTGTGATGAGAATGATATGCTTTTGTTGTATGATGAGGTTCAGACCGGCTGGGGAAGAACAGGAGATATCATGGCATATATGGAATACGGAGTAAAACCTGATATGGTTTCAATGGCTAAAGCAATCGGTGGAGGTATGCCTATAGGAGCTATGTGTACCAGTGCGAAGATTGCAAAGACATTCAGTGCGGGTGCTCATGGGTCAACTTATGCAGCAAATCCTGTATGCTGTTCGGCAGCACTTGCAGAGATTGAAGAGATACTTAACAATAACCTTGCTGCAAATGCCAAAGAGGTAGGAGCTTATTTTATGGAGCAGCTGAAAAAACTGCCTTATGTAAAAGAAATAAGAGGTAAGGGACTGCTTGTTGGTGTTGAATTTGAAAAGCCTATAGCTTTTGAAGTGAAACATAAAGCAATGGAAAATAAATTGCTTATTACGGCTGTAAGAGAAAGTATTATACGTCTTGCACCACCACTTATAGCAACAAAAGAAGATTGTGATAAGGCAGTAGAGCTTCTTATAAAATCAGTAAATGAAGCAATATCGGAATAGATATATACGAATAAAGTAACAGGAGATACTGGAATGGGAAGAAGCAAAGAAGAAATGCAGGATATATCCCTGCTGGGAAATAAAAATGTGTCTTATAACATGGATTATGCGCCTGAGGTATTGGAGACTTTTGTAAACAAGCATCCTGAT
>JBJEMQ010000365.1:0-5258 GCA_051879755.1 Coprococcus sp.
ACTAACGGTTAAACAAGACTTTTTGTGTACATTTTTTGTGTGCACAAAAGGTCTTTTTCTTTTTTGTGAAACTTTTAGGAAGGATGATACAATGAAGGAAATTTATCAATTAACAAAAAAGGAATTATTTGAGAAGTATGGTGGTGAAAACGGATTAAGCGAAGAGCGGGCCGGAGAGCTGTTGCAAAAGCATGGTGAAAATGCACTTGAAGAAAAAGGCAAGAAAAGTGTGCTGCGGGTTTTCCTTGAACAATTTGCAGATTTGCTGGTAATAATTCTGATTATTGCTGCAGTTATTTCCATGATTTCCGGGAATGTAGAAAGTACCATAGTCATTGTTGCGGTAATAATATTAAATGCGATTTTGGGAACTGTGCAATATGTTAAGGCTGAGAAGTCGTTAGACTCTCTGAAAGAATTGTCAGCTCCGAAGGCAAAGGTTTTACGTGATGGCATAAAAAAAGAAATAGCTTCAAAAGATGTCGTTCCGGGAGATATTCTGCTTCTGGAAGCCGGTGATATGATAGTTGCTGATGGTCGAATCATTGCAAACTATTCTTTGCAGGTAAATGAAAGTTCACTGACAGGAGAATCAACAAATGTTGATAAGAAGGATGAAGAGATTGCTGAAGAGGCAGCGCTGGCTGACAGATGCAATATGGTATTTTCAGGAAGTCTGGTTACTTATGGCAGAGCAGATGTACTTGTTACCGCAACAGGAATGAATACGGAAATGGGTAAAATAGCCACGTTAATGAACGATACCAAAGATAAGAAAACACCATTGCAGGTAAGCTTAGATGATTTTAGTAAAAAGCTTGCGATTGCAATTATGTTTATCAGTGTAGTAGTATTTGGACTTAGAATCTGGCAGAAAGAACCGGTATTGGACTCACTTATGTTTGCAGTTGCATTAGCAGTTGCAGCAATTCCGGAGGCGTTGAGCTCAATAGTTACTATAGTGCAGGCTATGGGAACAAGAAAAATGGCTGCTGATAATGCTATTATTAAGGATTTGAAAGCCGTAGAAAGTCTGGGCTGTGTGTCGGTTATATGTTCAGATAAGACAGGAACCCTGACACAAAACAAGATGACAGTAAAAGAAGTATATATAGATGGACAATGTATGCTGCCGGAAGACCTTAAATTGTCTTCGAGACTACATAGGTATCTTCTCTACACTGCCATCCTGAATAATGACTCATCAATTAGTGAAGGACAGGATATTGGAGATCCTACAGAAACATGTCTGCTTAATATGGCAAGAAAGGCCGGATTAGTTAAAGTGGGCGTAACAGAAGAGGATATCAGAAGTATGATGCCGAGAATGGAGGAAATTCCATTTGATTCTGACAGAAAGCTGATGAGCACAAAATATCGTGTGCATGGTGTACCGACAATATTTACAAAAGGTGCTGTAGATGTGCTTCTTGACAGAATTGTAAATATTGCAACTGAAGAAGGAATAAGACCGATTACGGAAAAAGATAAGGAAAAAATACTGAAACAGAATCAGCATTTTTCGGAAAACGGACTTAGAGTATTAGCATTTGCTTATAAGGAATGTGACGAAAATTATTCTTTATCTGTTGAAAATGAATATGGTTATACCTTTATAGGACTGGTATCTATGATTGACCCGCCTAGAGAAGAATCAGTGCAGGCTGTAGCAGATGCAATCAGTGCAGGAATAAAGCCGATAATGATAACAGGAGACCATAAAGTAACAGCAACGGCTATAGCAAAACAAATAGGAATCTATCAGGATGGAGATATGTCTGTTACAGGACAGGAGCTTGACAAAATGACCGATGAAGAGCTTGATAAAGTATTGGGACGTATTTCGGTGTATGCAAGAGTTTCACCTGAGAATAAAATAAGAATTGTTGATGCATGGCAGAGAAAAGGTAATGTTGTAGCAATGACGGGGGATGGTGTAAATGATGCGCCGGCTCTGAAAAAGGCAGACATAGGCGTTGCGATGGGAATTACAGGAACAGAGGTTTCTAAGGATGCATCCGCAATGATTTTAGCAGATGATAATTTCGCGACAATTATAAAAGCAGTATTAAATGGACGTAATGTATATCGAAACATTATGAATGCGATACAATTCCTTTTATCAGGCAATATGGCAGCTATTTTAGTAGTACTATACTGTTCACTGATGGCATTAAGTACACCGTTTGAGCCGGTACATTTGTTATTTATTAACTTACTTACCGACTCGTTGCCTGCTCTGGCTATAGGAATGGAGCCTTCTGATAAGCAGCTGTTAAAGAATAAGCCGAGAAATCCAAAGGCAGGTATGCTTACAAAGAATTTTTCGCTGCGGTTGCTTGGATACGGCTTTTTAATTGCAGTTGTCACTTTGATTGCATACTATCAGGGATTAGAGGTTAATCCAATGACTGCAAGTACAATGGCATTTGCCACATTAACCTTAGCAAGATTGTTCCATGGCTTTACATGCAGAAGTGATTATTCAATATTCAGAATTAAGTTATTAAGCAATATGTGGAGCATAGCAGCTTTTCTGACAGGTATTACATTACTTGCTATTGTATTGTTCGTACCGGTTATGCATGGACTGTTTATGGTATCTGCATTAACAGCTGCTCAGGTAATGTGGATTGTAGGCTTGGCAGTTGTACCTACCCTGTTAATCCAGCTTGGAAGATTAATTAAAGAGCAGATGAGAAAATAAACCTGCATTTGCCGATATTATTAAAACACAAATAAGAAAAAGGCAGGAAGAGAGAGTGCGCATTAAGAATTACAGAATCATATACCTTATAATAGCAATTTTTATATTATTATCAGGGGTGTGCTTTGAAAGCAACAAAGCAGATTCTCCATTCGAATGCGCACTGACAGAAGGAATAAATTCATATATTCAATCTGAAGATGATTCTATTACCGATGCCCGGTTATGCACTACAGGAATGCTGGGAGTACATAATGCTACACGAATTCAGCAATTGGCAGTCCGGGCTTTCGGTCAAAAGAAAGAAGCAAAAATATTTTTCGGTTTTCTATTTATAAGTATCTATTCCGTAGAGCATGGAAAATACTCTGCAAATTCAGAAATAATTCAATTTTATAATCAATGTCCGGATGAGCTTGCCACAGGCTTCATTCACAAATCAGATGGAAAAAAGAAAATATAACTAAATCCCCTATGTTTCGCCTATGGAAGCATAGGCTTATTTGAGTGCATAACAAAACAAATATAACTTAATAAAGAAAGGATTTAGCATTATGAGTTTTTCGTATTTAATGGGATTACTTGGTGGATTGGCACTATTCCTTTATGGAATGCAGATGATGAGTACAGGTCTTGAGGCAGCAGCCGGAAATAAAATGAAGGTTATTCTGGAAAAGTTGACCGCAAACAGATTTGTAGGAGTATTGGTTGGAGCGCTTATTACAGCAGTAATTCAATCATCCTCAGCAACAACAGTTATGGTAGTTGGTTTTGTAAATTCCGGAATGATGACCTTGAATCAGGCAATCTGGATTATTATGGGCGCAAATATTGGTACGACGATTACAGGACAATTAATTGCATTAGATATAGGTGAGATTGCGCCTTTGATAGCTTTTGCAGGAGTGGCGGCAATTGTATTTTTAAAGAATGAAAAAGTAAAACACATAGGTGAGATTATGGCCGGCTTAGGTGTACTCTTTATCGGTATGGATATGATGAGTTCGGCGATGAAGCCATTAGAAGCATCGGAGAACTTTATAAGTCTGCTTACAAAATTTGAAAATCCGATACTCGGAGTTCTGGCAGGTACAATCTTCACCGCATTGATTCAATCATCATCAGCTTCGGTTGGTATTCTTCAGGCATTAGCAGGCAGTGGTGTGATTGGACTAGAGAGTGCGGCATTTGTACTGTTTGGACAAAATATCGGTACATGCATTACTGCGTTGCTTGCGTCAGTTGGTACAGGAAGAAATGCAAAACGAACCACATTAATTCACATCATGTTTAATGTGTTTGGAACAATTGTATTTACCACACTTTGTCTGACTACGCCGATTATTCAGATGATAGAAGGATGGACACCGGGCAATCCGCCGGCACAGATAGCAAATCTACATACCATGTTTAACATTGTAACAACTATATTATTGCTTCCGGTGGGTACATGGCTTGGAAAAATAGCAAAGCTGATTCTCAGAGATAAAAAAGGAGAGACTATTGATGATGGCATGAAGGTTCTTTATCTGCTTGATATAAATCATATAAATACAGAAAAACTTGGCGCATCTGTTATTTTTATGGAAGGTATCAAAAAAGAGCTTATGAGAATGATGGAATTTGCCAGAAGTAATGTTTATGAAGCATTTGAGGTATTTGCAAAACAGGAAAAAGGAAAATATGCATTGATTGAAGAAAGAGAGGAATATGTTGATTTCTTAAACAAAGAAATTTCAAAATATATTACTGCTGCATTGTCCTATGAGACAACAAAAGCAGGAAATCAAATATTTAATTCGTTGTACTCAATCACCAGTAATGTAGAGAGAATAAGCGACCATGCAATTAATATTGCAGGATATTCAAATATGATTGCAGAAAAAAATATTGAATTTTCGGAACAGGCAAATAGCGAATTGCGGGAGATGCAGAATATCTGTACGCGACTGTTTGATGTTTTACTAGAAAAACCTGAGGATTACATTGCGTGGCATGAGCGGATTGCATGCATGGAACAAAAGATTGATGATATGACAATTCAATTCAGGGATAATATGTATGCAAGAATCCGGTCAGGTAAATGCTCAGACGAAGGCAGCATTCTTTTCTCAGAGATGCTTACTGATTTTGAACGGGTCGGCGACCATGCACTAAATATTTCTAATGAGATGCTGAAAGTGTCAATAGCCGGGAAGTAAGATACAAGGCTCTCTGCTTGAAACAGGGAGCCTTACAAAAGAAGTAGTGATGCTCCTGATTTTTGTCAGGAGCATTTTCCTTGTAAAGAAATATATAATGCACAGCCAATATTTGACATAAAAAATGACATAATCGCATATAGACATAATCGACAAATTGCAATATAATAATATAGACTATATGCATAAAGAGACAGAAAAAGGAGGTTCCGATATGGAGATAATAGATTTCCATTCTCATATACTGCCGGGTATAGATGATGGCAGCAGAAATGTAGAAACCTCAATAAAAATGTTGGATAGATGTGCTGACAATGGGGTGGGACTAATGGTTGCGACCCCACATTTCT
>JBJEMQ010000366.1:0-5249 GCA_051879755.1 Coprococcus sp.
CAAGAAGATGATTGATGACAGGCAGAAGCATTTGTTGTTTATGGCTGCTGAAGATATGGTTGTAAATGGTCTTAATAATAGTAAGACTGCTATAATCAGCTTAAGCTATGACATAAATACAGCAAGGAAATATCTTGCAGAGACATATGCAAAGACAATACTTCCTGCTAAATATGAAAATGAGGTAATGTTCTCATCAAGTGAAGGATTATTTGGCAAGAAGAAGGGCGCTGCCATATCACCTGATTTGCAGGAGCTTTTAAAGGATGCAACTATTGAAGAGATGCTTTGCAAATCAGAATGGTTATGGAATCAGCATTCTGTTAATGGATTTGAAAAGCAGACACCGGAGGAAGCAACATATGCTGTTGCATGTCTTGTGAAAGTTGTAAGAAGAATGCTTGATAAGAAAAATGGTACTCCTAAGGTAGCTGCTGCTCCAAGTAAAAAAGTTATTGTTACAAAAACAGGTAAGGTTATTGAATTGTCTGATGAGGCAAGCCAGCAGACTGTAAGACAGATGGATTCAGGTGTTATCGAAGCAATTGATAATATTGTGCTGCTTCTGAAGGATAAGTCAGAAAGCAATGTAGAGTATGTTAAAGCATATATTGAAGATTTATTAAATGCTTTGATGAAGACAAAGTGGGATAAGGATACAATGCTTACTCAATTTGATGCAGAAGAGTTACGTGCAAAGACATATCAGGTAATCAAGAGACTGAATCTGGATTTGTTATAAAAGTATTTAAGAACGAAGAGATATTCTTCTTATAAGATACGCGTCGTGCAATAGCACGACGCGTATTATTGTATTATCCGATGTTTTCTTTTATAGAAAAATAGAATTAATTTCTCAGGAATACGTTTTAGTACAATTTGTATTTCTTCTTTTTTGTTTATTGGCATAACTAATATAGAATGTATTCCTGTGGCATTTGCACCCCATAGGTCAGTGAAAAGCTGATCTCCTACAAAAAGTGTGTTATTAACATTTGTAGAGATAATGTTCATTGCTTTAAGGTAACCCTTTTTTAGGGGTTTTCCTGCCTTATATATATATTCTACATTGAGCTTTTGATTGAATTCGGCAACGCGGGGTTCTTTGTTATTTGAAACAAGACATATCTTAAAGCCGATATCCTTTAGCTGGCGTATAAGCTCTATAGCCCGTTCGTCGGCAGGAGCATCGTGTGGAACAAGTGTATTATCAATATCAAATAATATTCCGCGAAAACCTTTATCATAATATTCTTTAAAATTAATTTTGTATGTTGATGTATAATATTCCTTAGGGTAAAATTTTTTAAACATAATTCCTCCCAAAAACATTAAAATATTTGAAAAAATACTAACATACATTTGACTTTCGTTCAACCAGGTTGACGTATTTTCATGTGAGATGTATATTTACAAAAGATACAGACTTACGAATAGGAGAAGCTTTGACATGAATGATTCATATAGCTTACAGGGATTAAAGAGAAAAGTATTAAACGGAGAGCAGATAGATAAAGCAGAGGCATTATTTCTTGCAGTACAGCCATTAGAAGAGCTTTGCGTGGCGGCAGATGAAATCAGGGAGAAATTCTGTGGAGATACATTTGATATATGTTCCGTAATAAATTGTAAGTGCGGAAAATGCCCGGAGGATTGCAGATATTGTGCTCAATCTGTTCATAACCATGCCAATGTAAATGGTCATGCACTTATTGACACAGAGGAAATGTTAAAGCAGGCAAGACATAATAAGGAACTTGGGGCATTGCGGTGTGAGCTTGTTGCGGGTGGCAGGCGCATGAGTGACAGCGAAATATATAAAGTATGTGAGAGTATAAGAGCTATAAAGAGAGAGGTAGATATTGAAATATGTGTATCTTTTGGACTGCTTGAGAAAAGGCATTTTGAGATGCTTAAGGAAGCAGGTGTTTCGAGGGCACATTGTAATCTTGAAGCATCTGAGCAGTTTTTTAAAACAATTTGTACAACGCATACATATCAGGATAAAATATCAACAATAAAAGCTGCAAAAGAAACAGGACTAAGTATCTGTAGTTGTGGTATATTTGGACTTGGTGAAACAATGGAGGATAGAATAGAACTTGCTTTAATGGAAAGGTCGCTTGGTGTAAAATCATTGCCGCTTAATATGTTAAAACCAATACCGGGAACTCCATATGAAAATGCAGAACCGGTTTCAAATGAAGAAATGCAGAGAATAGTTGCAATATTCAGATTTATTCTTCCTGATGCAGCAATAAGAATGGCTGCCGGGCGGGACAGGCTTAATGATAAAGGGAAAGCCTGTTTTAAATCCGGCTCAAATGCAGCTATTACAGGCGATTTTTTAACGGTTTCGGGAAATAAGATTAATCAGGATATGGAGATGATAAGAAAGCTTGGTTATGAAATCGGGTATCTGAAGGGATAATACAAAAAAACAGGAGAAATGAAATGGCAGAAAATAATTTTAATCCGGGATATATGAAACGCGCAATAGAACTGGCACAAAAAGGATGTGGTGCGGTAAATCCTAATCCTCTTGTGGGTGCTGTAATTGTGAAAGATGGAAGGATAATAGGAGAAGGTTATCATAGAAAATATGGTGAGCTTCATGCGGAAAGAGATGCATTTGCACATTTGACTGAAGCTGCAGAAGCTGCAGAAATGTATGTAACTTTAGAACCGTGCTGTCATTATGGAAAACAGCCACCATGTGTAGATGCCATAATAGAGCATGGAATAAAAAAAGTATACTGCGGTTCTGATGATCCAAACGATAAAGTTGCAGGAAAAGGGTTCAACAGACTTCGTGAGGCAGGAATAGAGGTTGTCACGCATTGCATGAAGGAAGAGTGCGACAGCTTAAATGATGTATTTTTCCATTATATAGTCAATAAAACGCCATATGTAGTTATGAAATATGCTATGACAATGGACGGTAAGATTGCAGCATATACAGGTAAAAGTAAATGGATAACCGGTGAGAAGTCAAGACGTTATGTAATGGAGCTTAGAAACAGAATGACAGGTATAATGGCAGGGATAGGCACTGTGATAGCTGATGATCCAATGCTTACCTGTCGTATAGAGGGAGGCAGAAATCCGGTAAGAATAATATGTGACAGCAGTCTTAGAATCCCTATTAACAGTCAGATTGTAAAAACTGCAAAAGAAGTAAGAACTATAGTTGCTTCGGTGGCTTATGAACATAATGCAGGCAGTTGTAATGATTATGAGGAGTATATGAATAGAAAACAGATGCTTGCGGATGCCGGAATAGAGGTCATAGAGACAGATGGTGAGTCCGGACATGTAAATCTTAAACAGTTAATGTCTATACTCGGCGAAATGGAAATAGATGGCATATTGCTAGAAGGTGGAAGTCAGCTTAATTATAGTGCCATTGAAGCAGGTATTGTCAATGAAGTAGATGTATTTGTAGCACCTAAGATATTAGGCGGAGATGGTAAGTATACACCTGTAGGCGGCAGAGGTGTTGAAGCTCCTGCTGATGCACATATGTTTTATTTGACTGATATAAAACGTATCGAAAATGATGTAATGCTTAGATATAAAAAACAGGAATAAGATGAATGTATGCAAGACGTAAATCACAAATTAAGAAACAAAATTAAATTTCCTGTTTACATATATCTATAAATAGTATATCATGTAAAACGAATTGAAAAATCAATTAGTAGCTCAAAGTATTGATTTTTATGTGCAAAAATTGAGTTAATAAAATAATTAGAAATATTACTTCAGGGTCGTGTGTAATTCACTACCGGCGGTATTTGAAGATGTAATATGTACATGAGTCATAAGCCCGCAAGCCATAGGCATGATTTGGTGAGAATCCAAAGCCGACAGTAAAGTCTGGATGAGAGAAGTTGATATCTGATTGCTTTTTAGATGCATTGATTAGATATATGATTATACAAATCCTGAAGGTAACAGCTTCAGGATTTTTTGAATATATGGGTTATATTCAGACAGAAGTAAGTATATTTAAGATATTCTGATGGAATGCCGCCGAAACGAAGTGAGGGGGCAATACATTATACTAGGTGGTGATTCATTGTTTACAGGAATAGTTGAAGAGATTGGAAAAGTAAAAAAAATAGATAAAGGCGTCAGCTCGTGCAGTTTGGCAATAGAGGCAGATAAGGTTCTTGAGGGCAGTAATATAGGAGACAGTATCGCAGTAAATGGTGTGTGTCTGACAGTTACATCCATGGCAGGAAAGATATTTACTGCTGATGTTATGCCAGAGACATTGCGGCGGAGTAATCTGGGCAGCTTATCATCCGGAAGTTATGTAAACCTTGAAAGGGCCATGGCAGCAAATGGAAGATTTGGCGGTCATATTGTTTCCGGCCATATAGATGGCACAGGAAGCATAAGAGAGTTTAAGAGGGAGAGCAACGCAGTATGGGTAACAGTAGAATGCAGCAGTAAGCTCTTAAAATACATTATAGAAAAAGGCTCCATAACAATAGATGGTATAAGTCTTACTGTAGCATATGTAGATGATACAGGCTTTAAGGTATCTGTTATCCCACATACAGCAGGAGAAACAACATTGCTTAAGCACAAACAGGGAGATATAGTAAATATTGAAAATGATGTTATAGGGAAATATGTGGAGAAGCTTTTGCTTTTTAATGAAGATACCACATCTGCACAGAAGCAATCAGGGATAGATATGAATTTCCTGGTAGAAAACGGATTTGTTAGCGGGAGGACTAAAAATGGATTTTGAATTTAACTCAATAGAAGAGATAGCAGAAGACTTAGCAGCAGGTAAAATTGTTGTAATGCTTGATAATGAAAACAGAGAAAATGAAGGTGATGTAATCTGTGCTGCAGAATTTGCAACAACAGAAAATGTGAACTTTATGGCAAAATATGCAAGAGGACTTATATGCATGCCTATGGATGAAATGTATGCAAATAAATTAAATCTTCCTCAGATGTGTATAACAAATACAGATAATCATTGCACAGCATTTTCTGTGTCAGTAGACCATGTGGATACAACTACAGGAATATCTGCAGAAGAAAGAGGACTGACAGCGAGAAAATTTGTAGATGAAGATGCAAAACCGTCTGATTTTAGAAGACCCGGACATATGTTTCCGCTTCAGGCTGTAGCAGGTGGCGTAATAGAAAGAAATGGTCATACAGAAGCTACGGTAGATTTGTGTAAGGTAGCAGGACTTAAGCCATGCGGACTTTGCTGTGAG
>JBJEMQ010000367.1:0-5173 GCA_051879755.1 Coprococcus sp.
CAAATTCCTTTGCCATATTGGCAGCCATCATCATAAGAACATCTTTCGTCCAATCTGCCAGATGCTGCCACTCTTTTACACTGATTGATTTTATATCATCAATTGGTCCTTTGGCAAGCCTTGAAATAAGTGGATTAAAGCATTTCTCCTTTATATCCTTTTCTATATCATCATACGCATCAAGGATATAAATATATTTGCCCAGATAATAGCCGATAGTCCTGAGATTTTTCTCCCACTCATCATGCTTTACTGCACATATTTCTGCCATTACATCACCAAAATATCCTGACAAAGTGTCTAAATCATCACTTCCCGCATTCTCCAGTTCATTAATTGACTTCAGCTTTGATACTATTACAGCTATCTTTTCTTTATAGTTTTCATGGACAGGACTACTCTTTGATAACAACATATCAGCATACAGCTTTCTTATAAGCTTTTTTTCATCATTCCAGTCATCCATACACTTATAGTATGTAAGAATTACATTCATATCCGCAACATACTCTGAATAATCATTTACTATATACTCATGCGATTTAAACGGATGTGGTATACATCTTGACTCCCCCGATATATTATCCGGCTCATATAATCCTGTCAGTAATATAACAAGAAATGTCATGTCGTAGCTAAGCGACATCTGGCCTTTTGCCCCATGCCTTTTTTTTAGTGCCCTGCATAAGCCGCAATAATATCTATGATATTGTTCAAAATCTTTTAATTTAAGCTCCTGCTGATTGGTTACAATATAGCCAAACACCTTGACCTCCTATAAACCTGCCATCATATTATATTCCCATTCTAGGTAGTTTTTATAAATTTATTTCCGCATTTCGGACAACGTATTTCTATTTTCCCTTTACCTTTTGGCACACGTATCATCTGTTGGCATTTGCTGCAGGTAAACACTTTATAATTTTTTCCTGCCTCTTTCTGTTTCCTGTGCCTTTTGAATATATTTCGTATTCCTGCCGTGTGCTCCATATACCATCTGTTCTGTGCTGCACGTTTATCATATTGTTTTGAAAATATACGTATATATCCATACACAAACATTACAATTCCAATAAAATAAAATACACCTATTTTTAAGAAACAGTCCAATAGCATAAATATCAAGCCTACCCATGTAAGCATTGATGAAAGCTGATCATTTCCATATCTTGAACGCATAAATCTGTAAATCTTATCCTTCATACCGCATCTCCTCACCATTACTGTTCAAGTCTCATTGCCGACTCCTGCAAATCCCTGTAAGCTTCTTTTATCTTTCCTGCCTCTATATCTGTTATATTATTTATATCAGCTCTGCAAACCAGTTTTTTTAAGAATTCACAATCCTGGCGAATACGTTTTATCTCTTTTTTATCTAATTCACCGCTCTTTTCTGCAAGCAGATTCTCTACTTTATATACATATGCCTCGGCTTCATTTCTGATATCCTGTATCTCCTTGCTGTTTGCAGTATCATTTTCATATTTCATGGCATCCTCTCTGGCACGCTGTATCTCCTCTTCAGAAAGATTTGTGCTGGATGTAATAACTATCTGCTGCTCTACACCTCTGCCCAAATCCTTTGCAGATACCTTGAGAATACCATTCGCATCCATATCAAATGTTACCTCTATCTGTGGTACACCTGCCATGGCACGTTTAATACCACTGAGTCTGAAATTACCTAAGAGTTTATTATCCCTTGTAAATTTTCTTTCTCCCTGATATACCTTTATTTCAACATCCCGTTGAAAATTTCCTGCTGTTGTAAATATCTTTGATGCCCTTGTAGGTATAGCAGAATTTCTTGGTATAATTACATTTGCCACGCCACCTAATGTCTCTATAGATAACGAAAGCGGTGTTACATCCATAAGGAGAATATCATTTACCTTATTTGTAACCATAAGCTCACCACTCAGCTTTCCGCCCTGAATAGCTGCACCCATGGCTACACATTCATCGGGATTGAGATTTTTCGATACTTCTTTACCTGTAAGCTGCCTTACTTTATCTGCCACTGCCGGGATTCTGGTAGAACCACCTACCAACAATACCTTGTCTAATTCCCCGACTGATATTCCGGCATCGCGAAGCGCCTGTCTTACAGGTTCTGCAGTCCTGTCTACCAAATCAGAAGTAAGCTGATTGAATTTCTCTCTTGATATATTCATATCCAGATGCTTTGGAGTATTTTTTACTGTAGCTATAAACGGAAGATTAATGTTCGCATTTGTAGAAAATGAAAGCTCCTTTTTAGCATTTTCACACGCTTCTTTTACTCTTTGTACAGCTGTTATATCTTTTTCAAGATTTACCTTTTCTTCTTTTTTGAATTTTTTTATAACATATTCCACAAGGCGGTTATCGAAATCATCACCACCCAGATGATTATCGCCTGCAGTAGCAAGAACCTCAATAACGTGATCACCTATCTCTATAACAGATACGTCAAATGTTCCTCCACCCAGATCATAAACAAGTATCTTCTGTGGCTGTCCGTTATCTAATCCGTATGCCAAAGCAGCCGATGTAGGTTCATTGATTATACGAAGTACATTAAGGCCGGCTATTCTTCCTGCATCTTTAGTAGCCTGTCTCTGACTGTCATCAAAATATGCCGGCACGGTAATTACAGCATCTTTTACCGGTTCGCCCAGATATTCCTCTGCGTCACTCTTAAGCTTAGCCAGAATAATCGCAGATATCTCCTGTGGAGAATACTCTTTTCCATCTATCTTCTTACGATAAGATGTACCCATCTCCCTTTTGATTGATGAAATCGTTCTGTCCACATTTACCGTAAGCTGCCGTTTTGCCGAATCCCCCACTAGTCTGTCACCACTTTTTGTTATGGCAACAACTGATGGTGTAGTACGATTTCCTTCTGAATTTGTAATTATAGCTGCCTGTTCACCTTCCAATACTGCAACACAGCTATTTGTAGTTCCTAAATCGATTCCTATAACCTTGCTCATGTCTATCCTCTTTCTAATATTTACCTGATGGTATAATAATCTATAACTTTGAACATATTTTGACCAAAACATAAAGATAATATAAAGTGTTTATAAAAGAAAGATAATTAAATGCAGGTACAACCGTTCGGAAATGCCTGTTTTTGTCGGATATAATAAAGAGTTTTACAATCGTTATTTTATAGAAAAATATTTCTGAATAACAGTACTCCGCAGATGCACTTTTTAATACATCTGCGGAGTATTAATTATATCTGACTTAATTCTTTTTTACACCCAGCGTTACCTTCTCGCCGTTTATGTTCCATTCCTTGCTATAGCCATCCATGGAACCGGTTATAATGTCTGTAGCCATAACATCTATTAATATATCACCGATATTATTTATCATTATGGACTCAACCTTTTTGTTGCCGTCTGCATAAACAGTAATCTTATCCATAACCTCAAATCCGGCTTCTTTTCTCATAGTCTGAATCTTTGAAACTATCTCTCTTACAAAACCTTCTACAAGAAGCTGTTCTGAAAGATTCGTATCAATAACTACTGTTACTCCATTATCTGTTTCTGATACAAAGCCCTCCATCTGAGCTACATCTATAAGCAGATCTTCTTCTGCAAGAGCAATTTCCACACCGTCTACATCAAATTTCAGAACACCATTTGATTTAAGTTCTGCCATAGCAGCATTTCCATCAAGTGATGAAAGATATGCTCTTATACCATTTAACTGCTTGCCGTATTTAGGACCAACTGTTCTAAGCTGTGGCTTGAAGCTGTATGATGTAAATGCAGACACATCATCTGTAAATTCTACATTCTTGATATTCAGCTCATCTTCTATGATAGCCTTTTCTTCTCCGAAAAGCTCCTTGTCTGCTTTTACATACATAGTACCAATCGGCTGTCTGTTCTTGATATTTGCAGTATTTCTTGCTGCACGTCCAAGAACTACTATCTTAAGAATTTCATCCATGGCAGTCTCAAGCTCTGTATCTATCATACTCTCATCAACTGTTGGGAACTCACACAGATGAACAGAAATCGGAGCACTGTCATCTATATTTCTAACAAGGTTCTGGTAAATATCCTCTGCCATAAATGGTATCATAGGCGCTGCAGTCTCAGCTATAGTTACAAGTGCTGTATAAAGTGTCATGTATGCATTTACCTTATCCTGATCTGTTCCCTTTGCCCAATATCTCTCGCGGCCGCGACGGACATACCAGTTACTTAAGTCATCTACGAACTCTTCAAGAACTCTTGTTGTCTCAGGAATCTTGTATGCTGACAGATTTGCATCAACTGCTTTAACTGTTGAATTAAGCTTTGAAAGCAGCCACTTATCCATAAGCGACAGCTTATCATACTCCATATCATAGTCAAGCGGATTAAAGTTATCTATATTTGCATAAAGTACATAGAACGCATATGTGTTCCAAAGTGTACCCATGAATTTTCTCTGACATTCTACAACTGCATCCTCATGGAAACGATTTGGAAGCCATGGAGCTGAATTGCTGTAGAAATACCATCTGATGGCATCTGCACCATATTTATTCAGCGCCTCCATCGGGTCAACAGCATTTCCCTTAGACTTACTCATCTTCTGTCCATCCTTATCCTGAACATGTCCAAGAACAATTACATTCTTAAATGGTGCCTTGTCAAAGAGAAGTGTTGATATTGCCATAAGAGAATAGAACCATCCTCTTGTCTGGTCAACTGCCTCACTTATAAAATCGGCAGGGAAGTGCTCATTGAATACATCTTCGTTTTCAAACGGATAGTGCCACTGTGCAAATGGCATTGAGCCTGAGTCAAACCAGCAGTCAATAACCTCTGATACTCTGTGCATTTCCTTACCACAATCTGGACACTTAATGGTAACCGCATCGATAAATGGACGATGAAGCTCTATATCATCAGGGCAGTTGTCACTCATGCTGCGAAGCTCTTCTTTTGAGCCGATTGAATGTCTGCATCCGCACTCACACTCCCAGATATTAAGAGGTGTTCCCCAATATCTGTTACGTGAAATACCCCAATCCTGAACATTCTTAAGCCAGTCGCCAAAACGTCCTTTACCTATACTCTCAGGAATCCAGTTTACCGTATCATTATTTTTTACAAGCTTATCTCTGACTGCTGTCATTTTGATAAACCATGTATCTCTTGCATAATAAATAAGTGGT